>DASTLD010000442.1:0-8457 GCA_035715345.1 Longimicrobium sp. | reverse complement strand
GCCTTCCACGCGTCGCCCACCGCGATGGCGCCCGAGGCGCAGCTCATCCCGTTGGTGCTGTTCACCCCCGAGAAGCCGAACTCGATGGCCACGTTGCAGCTCGCCGCGCCGTTGAACACGGCCAGCGCCAGCATGGGATCCACCCCGCGCACGCCCTTGTGCACGTAGCCGGTGAACTGGTTCTCGCCGTAGGCCACGCCGCCCAGCGCGCTGCCCATCAGCACCCCCGCGCGCTCGGGATCGACCGAGGCGGGGTCGAGCTTCGCGTCGTCCAGCGCCATGCGCGACGCGGCGATGGAGAACTGCGCGTACCGCTCGGTGCGGCGCGCGCGGTTGCGCTCCATCCAGTCGGTGGGCTCGAAGTCGTCCACCTGGGCCGCGATGTGGCTGCGGAAGGGCGAGGGGTCGAAGCGGTCGATCTTCTTCACCGCGGACGTGCGGCGCCGCAGCCCCTGCCACAGCCCCTCCACGCCCAGGCCGATGGGCGTGATGGCGCCGATGCCGGTGATGGCGACGCGCCGCAGCGGCGCCGGCGCCCCGTTCGCGCGAGGGTCCGTCATCTACTTCGCAGCCTCCAGGAAAAACGAGCGCGGGAGAGGCCGATCCGCCACTCCCGCGCCAACCGCGGGGAAAGTCCGCCGCCCTGTACACCGCAGGCGCCCGCGGGTGCGCCTCATCCCCCCTCCACGTGCCGCTTGATGCCCGCCAGCGTGCGCCCGGCCACGTGGTGGATGAACACGGGGCCGATCACCACGCCCGCGATGGCCCGGCGCAGCGGCCCCGGCAGGGGCCAGCGCGGCCCGCCCTCCCACTCGTGGACGATGCGGACCAGGGTGGTGCCGTCGCCCCGGTCCTGGAAGGTCCACTCCACGTCCATCCCGGTCGTGATTCCCCGCACGTGCTTGTAGATCACGGCGGGGCGCGCCTCGTCCAGCCGCATCTCCGACACCCACCAGACCGGATAGGGCAGGGGGCCGAAGGCGCGGCGCGCGGCCATCTCCACCAGCCCGGTGCCGAAGCCGTCCTTCCGCTGGAAGCGCACCCGGCGGTAGTGCGGCAGGCGCTCCGGCCAGCGCTCCACGTCCGCGCCGGCGCGGAAGCACGCCTCCATCGGCGCGCGCATCACCACCTCGTCGACGGTGCGCACGGCGTCAGCGGGGGATGAAGTCGTCCTCCGCGCGCAGGCGGCGGCAGAAGGCGGCGATCAGCTTTGCCGTGGCCTCGATGTCGTCGAGCGACACGACCTCGTTGGGCGAGTGCATGTAGCGGTTGGGCACGGAGATGACGCCGGTGGCCACGCCCAGGCGCTGCAGGTAGATGGCGTCCGCGTCCGTGGCGGTAAAGCGGGGGCTGGCCTGGATGGTGTACGGGATGCCCTCCGCCTCCGCCACCTCCGCCAGGCGCTCGAACACCAGCGGGTGGATGGCGCTGCCCCGGGAGAGCACCGGGCCGCTGCCCAGCTTGTGCTCGCCTACCTGCTTCTTCTCCACGCCGTGCGCGTCGGTGGAGAAGGTCAGGTCCACCGCCAGCGCTACCTGCGGGTCCAGCCGGTACGACGAGGTGCGCGCGCCGCCGCCGTGGTAGCCGATCTCCTCCTGCGTGGTGGCCACGGCGGTCACCGCGGCCGCGCACTCGCCGCGCGACAGCTCGCGCAGCGCCTCCAGCACCACCCACGCGCCGATGCGGTTGTCGATGGAGCGCGAGGCGATCATGCGCTCCCCCAGCTCCACGAGCTGGGAGTCGATCACGCCGGGATCGCCCACGCGGATGCCGCGGTCCAGCACGGCCTGGCGGTCGCGGGCGCCCACGTCCACCCACAGGTCGGTGAGCTTGACCGCCTTCTCCTTCTCCTCCGGCTTGATGAGGTGGATGGGCTTCTTGCCCACCACGCCGAGCACGTCGCCGCGGTTGGTCAGGAAGCGGATGCGCTGGCCCACCAGCACCTGCGGGTCCCATCCGCCGATGCCGTCGACGTAGAGGAAGCCCTCGTCGTCCACGTGGGTGACCATGACGCCGATCTCGTCCACGTGGCCGGCCAGCATGACCCGCGGCGCGCCGGAGCCGACGGTCGCGTACGAGTTGCCGGCCACGTCCACGTCCACGCCCCCTGCGAACGACTCCGCTTCGGCGCGCCAGATCCGCGCGGCGGCGGTCTCGAAGCCGCTGGGGGCGGGGGTGTCGAGCAGGGTCTTGAGGAACGCGTAGGAATGCGGGTCCATTGACTCGGCGATGGAATCAGGTCGGCTCGGTGGCGGGCGCGGACGGGGCCGTGCGCCGGGCCACGTCCGGGGTGTAGGCGTGGTAGAGGTGCTTGGCCAGCACCTCCGCGGCGTACACCTCCGGCGGCAGGTCCTCCAGCGCGGACAGGGCGCGCAGCGCCTCCGCCTGGCGCGGGGTCAGCTTGAGCGTGAACGACTCGTGTGGCATGTCCCTGCTCGCATTCCTCGTGTAACGGCGTCCCGGTTGCGGTGCCAGTCCGGGCCTTCCGTGCGGTGCCTGACGCCGGCGCGCAGGCGAGGCCCCCACCCGCTCGCTCGGGCTCGCACCCTCCCCCAAGTCCGGGGGAGGGTTGAGGGCTCCCGCACCAGATTAGACGGCGCGCGGTTCAGGTCTCCCCCTCTCCCGCGCCGCGTGACGGAGATCTTCCGCTCGCACGGTGCTCCGCGGGCGCGGGGGAAGGGGCCGGGGGGTGGGGCCCCGCGCCGATCTCAGCCCTGCCCGCCCGCGCCGCCCGCGTACAGCGCCAGGAAGTCGCTCAGGATGCGGTGCGTCAGGCCCCAGATCACGTAGCCGCGCGTGCCCAGCGCGGGAAAGCGCAGCGGGTCGGCCCCCTCGATCTCGTACAGGTGCTCCGTCACCGCGCCCGGGTGCAGCAGCTCGGAGACGGGGATCCACAGCGCCGCGTCCACCTCGTGGTTGGGCGTGGGCTCCGCGTCCGCGGGCACGCTGAACACGAACGGGTGCACCAGCAGCCGCGGCGCCCGGCCGGAGCGCGGCCACAGCGGCTCCAGTCCCCCCAGCAGCGCCCCGCCGTCCAGCGGGTCGATGCCCACCTCCTCGCGCGTCTCGCGCGCGGCGGTGGCGGCGGGCCCCGCGTCCTCCGCCTGCGCGCGGCCGCCGGGGAGCGCCATGTGCCCGGACCACGGGTCGCCCTCCCGCTCGGCGCGGCGGATGAGCAGCAGCTCCAGGTCCCTGCCCGCGGGGCGCAGCAGCAGGGCCACGGCGGCGCGGCTGAGCCCGGCGGAGTCGTCCGGCACCTGCACCGGCGGCAGCGCGGCCAGCGCCTCCGCCACCTTCGCGATCCCGGGGTGGTCCGGCCTCAACGCGGCATGCTCCCTGGTCGAACGAATCCGGCCCCGCGCGGGCCCGCTTGCCCCCACCGCGCCGAGAGGTTATCACATCGCCCACGCCGTGGCAACGCCCGCCGTCCCCTCTGTCCATCTTTCCGACCGCCGCCGATGGTGACGCTCGAAGACGTCCGCGCCGCCCGCGAGCGCATCGCCGGCCAGGTGGTGCTCACCCCGTGCACCCCGTCGGAGACGTTCGGCGAGATGTTCGGCGGGCACGCCTGGTTCAAGTTCGAGAACCTGCAGCGCACCGGCAGCTTCAAGGAGCGCGGCGCGCTCAACCGCATGCTGCTGCTGCCGCAGGGCCACCGGCGGCGCGGCGTCATCGCGGCCAGCGCGGGCAACCATGCGCAGGGCGTGGCCTACCACGCGCAGCGGCTGGGCATCCCCGCCACCATCGTCATGCCGGAGCGCACGCCGCTGGTCAAGGTGAGCGCGACGGAGCGGTACGGCGCCCGCGTGGTCCTGCACGGCTCCGTCTACGACGAGGCCATGCAGGAGGCGCTGCGCATCCAGGCGGAGGAGGGGCAGACGCTGATCCACCCCTTCGACGACCCGGCCATCATCGCGGGGCAGGGCACCATCGGCCTGGAGCTGCTGGAGCAGTGCCCGGAGATGGACGTGCTGGTGTGCGGCGTGGGCGGCGGCGGCATCATCTCCGGCATCGCCGTGGCCATCAAGGCGCTGCGGCCCGAGGTGCGCATCGTCGGCGTCGAATCCGCCGCGCTGCCCGCCGCGCTGCGCGCGCGGGAGGCGGGCGAGCTGGTGACCATCCCGCCCGCGGAGACCATCGCCGAGGGCATAGCGGTCCGCCGCATCGGGGAGACGACGTTCGGGCTGATCGAGCGCTACGTGGACCGGCTCGTCGCGGTCAGCGAGGAGGAGATCGCCGCCGGCGTGCTGCTGCTGCTGGAGCGCGAGAAGACGGTGGCGGAGGCGGCGGCCGCCTGCACGGTGGCCGCGGTGGTGGACGGGCACGTGCCCGACATCGCGGGAAAAAACGTGGTGATGATGCTGAGCGGCGGCAACATCGACGTCACGCTGATGAGCCGCATCATCGACCGCGGGCTGGTCAAGGACGGGCGCCGGGCCAACCTGTCCGTGCGGGTCAAGGACCGCCCCGGCGCGCTGGCCGGGCTGACGGCGCTGCTGGCGGAGAGCGGCGCCAACATCCTCAAGCTGGACCACAACCGCGCCCAGGCGGACCTGTGGGTCACGGAGGCGGAGATCGAGCTGACGCTGGAGACGCGCGGCCGCGAGCACGTGGAGCAGATCGTCCGCCAGCTCACGGGCGCGGGATACAGCGTGCACCGGTGAACGACGACGGCCCGCCCTCCGCGCGCGACCGCGTCTTTCGCCGCGACGGGTGGCGCTGCGTGTACTGCGGCGGCGTCTTCCCCGCCGAGCAGCTCTCGCTAGACCACGTGCAGCCCCGCATGCGCGGCGGCGACAACTCCGACGGCAACCTGGTCACCGCCTGCCTGGCCTGCAACGCGCGGAAGGGGTCGCTCCCGGCCTGGCACTTCCTGGCGGACCTGCCGCAGGAGCGCGAGAACTTCCTGCGCTTCGCCACCGGCGTCTGGCCGCGCTTGCGCCGCGCCATCGTCGAGGCCGCCGGCAAGTAGCCCTGGCGACGGCATCCCCCACCGCACGGAATCCGCAAAGAAGTTGGGGCGATGGCACCGGCGCGCGTGCCGGGGTCGCACCAAGGCCGCGATCCTTGTACAAGGTTTGCGCGGTGGCGCCCGGTTTGCATGTGTGCTTCGCAGCCGGCGCCGCCGCCGCACCGCCCGCCCCTGGCGTGCGTGCCGCCGGTGAAGAGTGGTACTCATAGCGGGAGGGAAGTTCGTGGCGCGCAGCAGGATGCATCAGCTCGAGCGCACGCTCAACCTGGCCACAAAGTTCCTCGACGAGGTGAGGAGTGACATCGGGCGTTCCGCCCTGGACGGCGAGGACATGCCGCCGCGGGTGCGCAGCGTCCACGAAAAGCCCGGCCACGCCACCCCCGAGTTCCGCACCCTGGCCATCCCCATCCCCGACGGGCTCGGCGGCGCCTCGCCGGAGATCCTTTCGGGCACCATCGCGCGCTACGCGGAGACCAAGAAGCCGGACTGCCTGCTGCTGGCCATGGAGGCGCAGATGGACTGGGGCGACGAGGGCCCCGGCCCGGTGCTGATCGCCGAGGCGCGCGACCGGACGGGGACGCGCATGTTCTGGGTGCAGCCCTACCGCCCTGCGGGCACCAAGGTGGACTGGGACGCGCCCATCGAGGGCGGCTGGCGGGACCCGGGCGAGGAGGAGATGATCCTGGACGCCGCCTTCCCGCGCCGCGAGCCGGACCCCGGCGGCCGTCCCATCATCGGCGACCCGCCCGCGCGCAACTGACGGAAACGGGTCTCCTCCAGGCAGCCGCGCTCGATCGAGGGCGGCTGCCTTCGCGTTTCCGCGGCCGCTAGGTGCCGTCCCCGGCGCGGCTGGGGCGGCCCTCGGCGGAGCCCGGCCGGGGCGCCTGCCCGAAGCGGCGGTCCAGCTCGTCCCACACCTCGGCGGCGTCCAGCCCGCGCGCGCGCCACAGCACCATCAGGTGAAAGAGGAGGTCCGCGGCCTCCGCGCGCAGCTCGGCGTTGTCGCCGTTCTTGGCGGCGATGACCGTCTCCGTGGCCTCCTCGCCCACCTTCTTGAGGATCTTGTCGATCCCCTGCGCGAACAGGTACGCCGTGTAGGAGCCCTCCGGCCGCTCCGCGTCCCGCGCGGCGATGATGTCCTCCAGCCGCGCCAGCATGGGCCGCGGGTCGGGCGCATCGCCCCAACTGCCGTCGGACCCGTCCGCGAGGCGGTGGAAGCAGCTCCGCTCGCCGGTGTGGCAGGCGGGGCCGGACTGGCGCACGCGGTAGAGCACGGCATCGGCGTCGCAGTCCACGCGCACGTCGACGATCTCCTGCGTGTTGCCGCTCGTCTGCCCCTTGGCCCACAGCTCGCCGCGGCTGCGGCTCCAGTAGTGCGCGCGGCCGGTCTCCAGCGTCAGGCGCAGCGCCTGCGCGTTGGCCCAGGCCAGCATGAGCACCTCGCCGGTGCGCGCGTCCTGCGCCACCACCGGCAGCAGGCCGCGCGCGTCGAAGGTCAGTCGGTCGATCCAGGACATGCGGCGCCGCGCTCGGAAGGGTAGGTTGGACGCGGAAATGTGCCGGCCGCGCCCCGCGCGGGCAACCGGCGAAGCGGGGATGACGAGGGGGAGGGGGATGCTGCAACACGCGCTGGAGCGGGTGCCCGCGTGGCGGGATGCGTGGCGGGCGGCCGGGCGGCTGGTGCTGCTGCTGGATTTCGACGGCACGCTGGCGCCCATCGTGCCGCACGCCGCGGATGCCGCCATGCCGCGGGCCACGCGCGCCGCGCTGGACCGCCTGCTGGCCCTGCCGGGCGTGGAGGCCGCCGTGGTGAGCGGGCGCGGCCTGGAGGACGTGCGGGAGCGCGCGGGCATCCGCGGCATCGCCTACGCCGGCAACCACGGGATGGAGATCGAGGGCGCCGGGCTGCACCGCGTGCACCCCGAGGCGGCCGCCGCGCGACCGGTGCTGGAGGCCGCGGCGGACCGCATCACCCCCCTCCTGCGCCCCATCGACGGCGCGTGGCTGGAGGACAAGGGCCTTACGCTCAGCATCCACTTTCGCCAGGCGGCGGAGGCGCGCGAGGCGGACGTGCGCCGCATCGTGGAGGCGGCGGTGCGGGGGCGCGCGGGGCTGAAGGTGACGGAGGGAAAGAAGGTGCTGGAGGTGCGGCCGCGGGTGGAGTGGGACAAGGGCCGCGCCGTGCTTTTCCTGCTGGAGCAGATGCGCCCGCCCACGGGCGCCCCCGTCCTCTACCTGGGCGACGACCGCACCGACGAGGACGCCTTCCGCGCCCTGGAGGGCTGGAGCGATGCCGCCGAGGGCATCCTCATCGCCGACCGGCCGCCGGAATCGACCGCCGCCCGCTCCTGGCTGCGCTCCCCCACCGAGGTCGGCTACCTGTTCGCCGCGCTGGCCTCAGCCTGACGGGCGCGCGTCATCGGGGCCCCAGCCGGCGAGCACCGTCGCCACGAGCATCGCCATCCACCGATCACCCCATCGCGGCGTCCGCAGCGGCTTTCTCGACCGGATTACGAGCACTTTCGCACTCTCGCACTCTCGCACTTCCAAATGAAAGCGGGGGCCCCGCGTGGGGCCCCCGCTTCCGTGCGTGCGCCGGCGGTCGTCAGACCGGGCGGCGGCCGCTGATGATGCGCCAGGCGATCACGATGACCGCGAGTACGAGCAGGACCCAGGCGAGCGTCCCCAACGCGTCGATCACACCCCCCACGCCAAGGAGCGCGATCGCCAGCACCACGAGGGCGATGATCAGGATGACGTCCACGAGTACCTTCCGGTCGCGAGTGAGACAGCCGATACCGCACCTACTGCGGGAAGAAAGGGCAACTCGCGTGCCGATTGCGCAAGTAATTGCGCGGAAATGAGTTGCACTCCATCACCATTGCCCCGCGCCGGGGAGGGCCCATATCTTGGGCGCCCCATGTCCAGCCTTCGCGCAACCCAGGTGCCCCCCGGCTCGCAGGACCTGCTGCCCGGCGACGTCCTTCGCCGCCGGCGCGTGCAGCGCGTGTGGTTCGCGCTGGCGGAGCAGGGCGGCTACCAGGAGGTCATCCCCCCCACCTTCGAGTACGAGGAGGTGTTCACGCGCGCGGGGACGCAGCTTGCCAGCGAGCTGATCCGCTTCGTGGACCGCGACGGCCGGCTGGTGGCGCTGCGGGCGGACTTCACCAGCGCCATCGCGCGCATGGCGGCCACCCGCCTGCGCGACGCGGCGCCGCCCATCCGCCTGTCGTACGCGGGCAAGGTGTACCGCCAGCGGCCGGAGGGCGGCGGCCACGCGCGCGAGATGTTCCAGCTCGGCGCTGAGCTGATCGGCAGCGGCGATGCGGAGGCGGACGCGGAGGTCGTCCGCCTGGTGGTGCGCCTGCTGACGGCGCTGGAGGTGCCCGACTTCCAGATCAACGTGGGCGACGTGCGCTTCGTGAGCCCGCTGCTGGCCGGGCTGGACGATGCCGGCGCGGAGTCGCTGCGTACCGCCATCGACC
>DASTLD010000441.1:0-15121 GCA_035715345.1 Longimicrobium sp. | reverse complement strand
CGAGCACCTGCATCGCAACCACTACGGGCGCCTGGGCCATCCCCCCTACGCCAGCGCCTACGAGTGGGGCGCCGACGTCCACGCCCGCGACGCGCACGTCATCGAGCGCGCGCGGGCGCTGCCGCGCCGGGAGGCGCTGCTGCGCGGCGCGTGGAAGAACCTGCGGGCCGGCGTCACGACGGTGGTGCACCACGACCCGTGGGAGCCGGACTTCGACGACGGCTTTCCGCTGCGCGTGCACCGCATCCGCACCGCGCACTCGCTGGGCCTGGAGCGGGAGATGGAGCGGCGCACCGCCGGCCGTGGCCCCTTCTCCATCCACCTGGCGGAAGGGGTGGACGCCCGCGCCGCCGACGAGGTGCGCGACCTGGACCGCCGCGGGCTGCTGACGCCCGACCTGCTGGCCGTGCACGTGGTGGGCGCGGACGCGGACGGCGTCGCGCGGCTGCGCGCATCGGGCGCGGGGGTGATCTGGTGCCCCACCTCCAACCTGTTCCTCTTCGGCCGCACGGCGACCGCGGAGCTGCTGGCGCCGGGCATGGACGTGCTGGTGGGCAGCGACTCGCTGCTCACCGCGGACGGCGACCTGCTGGACGAGCTGCGCGCCGCCCGCCGCCTGGGCCTGCTCAGCGACGAGCGCCTGCTCGACGCCGTCGGCCCGCTGGCCGCGCGGCGCCTGGGCCTGCCCGAGCCGTCGCTGTCCCCCGGCGCCCCCGCCGACCTGGCCGTCTTCCGCCGCCCCGTCCTCGCCGCCGCCGCGGCCGACGTCGCGCTGGTGATGGTCGCCGGCATCCCCCGCGTCGCCGCTCCCGCACTGGTGCCGGCGCTGCGGGACGCGGGCTTCGGCAGTGACTCGTTGCTGGTGGTGGAACGGGCGGGCTGACGCGTCGCAGCCCATCATTGGTCCGGCCGTACGGCGCGCCAATAATCCAATATCATTGACTATTACACAAATAATAAACTATCATTGGCACCGGACCCCGTCGAGCCGATAATAGGGATGAGCCCTCATGGCCCTGCACAATCTCTGGCACCTCTTCAACCTCCGCGAAAGTCCCTACTTCCAGCAGGACCTGCAGGCGAGCGGGGCCGCGCGCTACCCCATCGACCTCTTCGTGGGGCGCGACCAGGAGGCCGCACGCCTGATCAACGTTATCGCGGGGTCATCCAGCAGCCGGCAGACCATCGAGGGCCTTCCGGGATTCGGGAAGACCACGCTCGCGCAACGCGTGAAGGCGGAAGCCGCGCCGGCCGGGTACGTGAGCTACCCGGTGCCGGTGAGCGCGGCGGGCACGGACACCCCGGATGCCTTGCTCGTCCGGCTGCTCAGCTATGTGTACGAGGCGCTGGCAAGCCAGGTCGGGCACGCGGTGCTGGCGGACCCTCTCCTCGAGACGGCGCGCCGTCTCGTCCGCGACACCCGCGTCAAGGACGTCAAGGTCGCCGCGCAGGTCGCGGGCTTCGGCTTGGAGGGAGAGGTGACGCGCCGGACCGAGACGGCCAGCTTCCACTCGGCGCTGCTTGCGGTGCCTCCGCTGCTTCGAGACCTGGCGCGGGTGGCCCAGAAGCATGGGATTCGTGGGGTAATCGTCCACCTCAACAACCTCGAGAACCTGGTCAGCGATCGAGAACGCTCGACGGCGGGAGCGGTGCTGCGGGACCTGCGCGATATCTTCCTTTTCGAGGGTTACCATTACCTCCTGGTGGGGACGCCGGAGGCGGTCCGCGCCATCGTTTCGCCGCACGCCCAGCTTCGCAGCGTCTTCGGCCTCGGCCGCGCGCTCGAGCCCCTGCCTGGCGACAGCTTCCAGGCGCTGCTGTCGCGCCGGTACAGCTTTCTCCGGCTGGAGAAGGGCAGGGAGGTGAACGCGCCCATCTCTCACGACGCGGCGCGCGAGTTGTACCGCCAGTTCCGCGGGGATCTCCGCGGGACCCTGCGCGCCCTGGACGCGGCCGCCCACGAGCTGATCGGCTACACCGACCCTCCGGGTGCCCCGATCCAGCTTTCCGCGCTGATGGAGGTGGTCGTCCCGATGCTGCAGACGGAGGCGGATGCCGTGCTGAGCGGCACGCTACTCGATTACTTCTACGCGCTCAGGGAGCTCGGGGACCGTCTGTTCACGCAGGCAGAGCTGATGCAGCTCTGGGGTCTGTCGCAGGGCACGGTGTCTCAGAACGTGAACGAGCTGCAGAGGCTCGGCTATCTCCAGGAATACCGCCGCGAGGGGCGACGGGTGTGGTACGGCTTTACGGGTACCTCCCGCTTGGTCCTGCAAGTCGGATCCGGTGGCGGCGGCGATCTGCCCGCACTGGCGGATCGGGCAGGCTGACGCGTCTCGACGATTATTGGTTCGGCCACCCTTGCTGGCCAATAATCCACCATCATTGGCAGAAGCATCGATAATTCACTCTGCCACCCGGGATTCCGATGATGCCTTCCAACCGGCGGTTCCGCGCGTGGACAGTGGCGGCGGTGCTCGCGGGATCGTTCGCGGCGTGCGCGGCTCCGGGGCGCACGCCGGCGCCCGCCGCGGCCGCATCCGGCGGGGTGGTGCTGGAGCGGTTCGGGGACGGGGTGTTCACGACCGGGGCGTGGGACTTCTTCGTGGCGCTGTCGCCGGATGGCGAGGAGGCGTTCTTCTGCCGCGCGAACGGCTCGTTCTCGCACTTCACCATCCTCCAGACGCGCCGGCGGGGAGACGGGTGGGCGCCGCCGCGCATGGCTTCGTTCTCCGGCCGCTGGAGCGACGCGGACCCGCACTACACGCCGGACGGGCGCCGCATCTTCTTCATCTCCAACCGCCCGGTCAGCGGCGACACGGCGGCCTCCGCGTACGACGTGTGGTTCGTGGAGCGCGAGGGCGACGGCTGGTCCGCGCCGCGGCGGCTGGAGGGGCCGGTCAACGGGCCGGGCACGGAGTGGTCGCCGTCGCCGGCGGCCAATGGCAACCTGTACTTCGGCACCGTGCGCGAGGGCGGGCGCGGCGGCAACGACCTGTACGTGGCGCGCTGGACCGGCGCGGGATACGCGGAGCCGGAGAACCTGGGCGATTCCATCAACACCGCGCGCGGCGAGGTGGAGCCGTGGATCGCCCCCGACGAGTCGTACCTGGTGTTCAGCGGCCAGGCGCGCGCCGACGGCGCGGGTGGCTTCGACCTGTACGTCAGCGAGCGGGTGGGCGGCGTGTGGGGCAAGGCGCGGCCGCTGGCGGCGCTGAACACGCCGGCGTACGAGTTCAACCCCAGCGTGTCGCCGGACGGACGCTGGCTGTACTTCAGCAGCACGCGCAGCGGCTTCGACGGCCCGCCGCCGCCCGCGCCGCTCACCTACGCCGAGCTCCAGCGGCGGCTGCTGGAGCCCGGCAACGGCCTGGGCGACATCTACCGCGTGGAGCTGCGCGCGCTCGGCATCGGCGCGGCGCGCTGAGGGTCACGGCTCCGCGGCCAGCGCGTCCGCCGCGGCGGCCTGCAGCGTGGCCGCGAGGGGTGGGGGGATGTCGATGGTGCGCTCCTGTCGCCAAGCCGGGTCGCGGTAGTGCAGGCGCGCAGGCAGGCCCTCCGGCTCGCGCCCGTACAGCCGCGCGAAGATGACCAGCGCGGCCAGGTACGTTCCCTCCTCGGTGGGATGCAGCCCATCGGCCTGGTACAGCGGCGCGGCGGCGTCCGCCTCGAACGCGGCCCGCCACGCCGCCGCCACGGGCAGCAGCACGCCGTCCACCTCCTCCGCGGCCAGGCGGTACGAGGCGATGGCGGCCGCGAAGTCCGCCCGCCGCGCGCGCGACGGCCAGGCGGAGAACAGCGCGGGCCGCCCGTCGCGGCGCCGGATCTCGCGGTCGAAGCGGGCGGCGTACTCCAGCAGCAGCTCACGGCTTTCCGGCAGCGCGGACGGACCCTGCTGCAGCACGACTACGTCGAAGCAGCCGCGGCGGATGGTGCGCACCGCGTCGCCGTCGTTCCAGTGGTCCTCCAGGCTGTAGTCGGGTTTTGCGACCTCCTGCACCTCCGGAGGAAGCTCGCCCGCGGAGTCCGCCAGCGCGCGCAGCACGAACGGCAGCCCGTTCGTGTAGGTCAGGCTGTTGCCCACGAACAGGATGCGCAGCGGCTCGCGCGGCCCCGCCTCCGGCCCTCGCGTGCACCGCGGCTCGCCGTCGAACGGCCACGCGCATCCCACGGCGCCGAACAGCATGGCGGGCAGCAGCGCCCATCTCCGCATCATCCCCCGCGCTCTCCTCATCCCCTGTGCTCCCGTTCGGCGTGGACCGGCGTTCCCCCGGCACCCGGTGAACGCGCGGGCGGCGGAAACCATCACCGCCGCGGGACGGGCGGCACCTGGCGCGGGGTGAGCGGCGGCGGGGGAGGACGAGCCGGCGCGCTGGCGGCGTGATCCATCGCGACTAGCTTGGAGCGCGGGTCCTGGCTCTCATTCCCCCTCCCGATCGGAGCTCCGGCACATGGGCGACGTACTCGCGGCACAGCTCGTGGAGACGTGGCGCATCCACGACCGCATCAACCGGTACCTGCTGGACGCCATCCCGCCGGAGGCGCTGGGCGACGTGGCGCAGACGAAGGGGCGCAGCGTGGCGGAGACGTTCGCGCACGTGCACAACGTGCGGCTGATGTGGCTCAAGGAGGCCGCGCCCGAGCTGCTGGAGGGGCTGGAGAAGCTGGAGAAGGGCGCCGCGCTGGACCACGCCGCGCTGCGGGCCGCGCTCACCGTGTCGGGCGAGGCGGTCGCGGCGCTGCTGGAGCGGGCGCTGGAGGGGGGAAAGGTGCGCGGGTTCAAGCCGCACCCGGCCGCGTTCCTGGGCTACCTGGTCTCGCACGAGAGCCACCACCGCGGGCAGATCGCGGTGGCGCTCAAGGGCGCCGGGCACCCGCTGGAGAAGAAGGTGGCGTTCGGCCTGTGGGAGTGGGGCGTCCGGTGAGCGGAGCCGAGCGCCGGTAAGCGGCGCCGCTACTTGCAGTGAACCCGGCTCAGGGTAGCTTTCGACCCGCGCCGCCGCCCCGGGGGCGCGCCCACGTCCGGCCGCTGCGGTCCGGCATGCTCCACGAGTCGCGGATGATGAACGGAAACGGGCGCAGGGTCGCCATCATCGACGGGTGCAGGACGCCGTTCGCCAAGTCCGGCACGGACTTCAAGGACGTGTCGGCGGTGGAGCTGGGCAAGGCCGCCGTGCGCGAGCTGATCGCCCGGACGGAGATCGACGTGGACGTGATCGACCACGTGGTCTACGGCACGGTGGTGCAGTCCGTCCAGGAGCCTAACATCGCCCGCGAGGTCACGCTGGGCAGCGGCATTCCCCCCCGCGTGCCGTCGTTCACGGTGGGACGGGCGTGCGCGTCGTCCAACCAGGCCATCACCAGCGGCGCGGAGCAGATCGCGATGGGGGTGGCGGACGTGGTGGTGGCCGGCGGGGCGGAGTCGCTGACGGACGTGCCCATCCTGTTCTCGCCGGAGATGCGCAACGCGCTGGTGCGCGCGTCCAAGGCGCGGTCGCTGGGCGAGCGCATCTCCGCGTTCCGCGCCATCCGGCCGCGCCACCTGGCCCCCATCGCCCCCGCCATCGCGGAGCCGACGACCGGGCTGACGATGGGCGAGAGCGCGGAGAAGATGGCCAAGGAGAACGGCATCACCCGCGAGGCGCAGGACGCGTGGGCGCTGCGCAGCCACCAGCTCGCCGCCGCGGCCACCGCGGACGGCCGCCTGACGCGCGAGATCGCCCCCTTCTACGTCCCCCCCAAGTACGAGCAGGTGGTGGCCAGCGACAACGGCGTGCGCAGCGACACCAGCCTGGAGAAGCTGTCCACGCTCAAGCCGGTGTTCGACAAGCGCTACGGCACGGTGACGGCGGGCAACGCGTCGCCGCTGACGGACGGCGCCAGCGCGGTGCTGCTGATGAGCGAGGAGAAGGCGAACGCGCTGGGGTACAGGCCGCTGGGCTTCATCCGCTCGTACGCGTACGCCGCGCTGGACCCCGCCGACCAGCTCCTGCAGGGCCCCGTCTACGCCGCGCCCACGGCGTTCGACCGCGCGGGGCTGACGATGAAGGACATCGCGCTGCTGGAGGTGCACGAGGCGTTCGCGGCGCAGGTGCTCAGCAACCTGCAGTGGTTCGACTCGGACAGGATCGCGAAGGAGCGGCTGGGGCGGGACAAGGCCGTCGGCCTGCCGCCGGAGGACCGCATCAACGTGATGGGCGGCTCCATCGCCATCGGGCACCCGTTCGGCGCCACGGGTGGTCGGCTGACGGTGACGCTGCTGAACGAGCTGCGCCGCCGCGGCGAGCAGTTCGGCATGATCAGCGTCTGCGCCGCCGGCGCGATGGGGTTCGTGATGATCGTGGAGTCGGCGGGGAATTGAAGTGCGTGAGTGCGGAAGTGCGGAAGTACGGAAGTGCCCACAATCCTCTCTTGCGGTCCCGGCCTCGCGGCACGCGGGCAAGATTGTTCAGTCGCCCCGAAGTCTGACGATGCGTCGGGACTGGTGCGCGGCTCCCTCAGAATGACAACACGCGCCAGGGCTGATTCCTGGAGAAAAAACGATTTGTCATCCTGAGGGCGGCGCCGCGCAGCTCCTGCCGTTGGACGGAGCGATGGCGCGGATCGAAGGATCTTGCCCGCCTTCGGCCGGCGCCCGCGCTCCGCGCGAGCGTCGCCTGTCACTCCCGCACTTCCGCACTCACGCACTCACGCACGCTCTCCCGGGAACTTTCGCACTTCCGCAGGATAAACAGGCGTCGTAAATTGCCCGATCCCGCGCGGTGCGGCACACCGCCGGCCGCGCGAAACCGCGTCCCGTCCGGGGCGCGGACCCAATCCATCATGGAGAACCAGCACGTGAAGCGCACCCTTCTGCTTCTTTCCGCGGCCGCCCTGGCCGCCGCCGCGCCGCTCGACGCGCAGCTTTCCAAGAACTCCGGGTTCATCGCGAACCTGCACCTGAACGGCAGCAGCATCACGCTGACCGGCGACGACAACGAGACCGAGGCCGGCGGCGGCCTGGGCTTCCTGCTCGGCTACGGCGTCAACGAGACCATCACGATCTTCTTCAACTTCGACGCGGCGCAGGCGGAGTACGCCGACGAGGAGGACGACGTCGGCGGCGACGGCAACTTCACCCTGGCCCACGGCGACCTGGGCGTGCGCGTGAACTTCGGCAGCACCGCCAGCAAGGCGCGCCCGTTCCTGACGGCGGCGTTCACCGGCATCGTCGAGGCGGACGACGGCGAGGTCGGCGGCGAGGAGGTCGAGGCGCAGGTCACGGGCGGCGGCCTGACGGTGGGCGGCGGCGTGCAGTACTTCTTCTCGCGCCGCTTCGCGCTGGACGCCGGCGTGTCGCTGACCTCCGGCAGCCTGACCACCGTCACCATCGACGACGAGGACGAGGATCTGCCGGTGGGCTTCGGCGTGACCTCGGCCCGCGTGCAGGTGGGCGTGTCCTGGCACCCGTGAGGGGAAGCGCGTGAGTGCGTGAGTGCGTGAGTGCGGAAGTGACTACCGCACTAACGCACTGACGCACTGACGCACTAAAAAACCAGCCCCCCGGACCACGTGGTCCGGGGGGCCGATTTCGTCCGCGAAGGTGCCGGCTAGCGCTCCCCGCCCAGCTTGCGCTGCACGTCGCCGAGCGTGTCCTGCACCTTGCCCTCCAGGCGGTCCATCTTGCCCTCGTTCTGGAGCGACTGGTCGCCCAGCAGGCCGCCGGCCGCATCCTTGACGCGGCCCTTGAGGTCCTTCATCGCGCCCTCGCCGGAGTTCTCCAACCCCTTGTCGATCAGGCGCTCGTCGCGGTCGTTCGGCATCGGCGTATCTCCGGTCGCAAGTTCCTGCCAGCCCGTGACTTACGGGCGTGCAGGCGCCTGTGCAAGAGGCGCGCCGCCGTCAGGGCCGCGTCGGGAGCTGGAGTCCGAAGAGCAGCCCGTGCAGCATCGTCACGCGCTGCTGGGCGGGGGAGCACCACGTCCACTACCAGCAGCGTCACTGAGAAATCCGCCCGGCAGCAACCAGTAGCGTCGCATTGCGGCCGTCTGCAAAGTCTCTGTGGGGGAGGTGATGTGCGCCCAGCGGCGAGGTGGAAGCTGCGTGCGCCTTCGGAAAGCAGCAAATGTTTGCTTGTTGGCACGCTGACTGCCCCATAAAATGGCGTCAGATCATCCGCGCGCCGCCCCAGGGATGCGCTGCCCCCCGCGGGCGCGCGGCCCCTCCGTATCGCCGCGCCCCGGACGCTCCGCCGTCCGCCACGACCGTCCCCTTCATCACCCGGAGAATCCCCATGGCCGCGGTTCACCCCCGCTCCCTTCGCGTGGCCATATCCACGCTGCTCGCCCTGACCGTTGCCGCGTGCTTCGGCGACAGCGGCGACGGCGCCTCGCAGGCGGAGACGGGTCCGGGGCTCGCCACCGGGAACGTGACTACGGGCCCGGTGCCCGCGCTGCCACCGGGGCTGCCCGCGCCGTACCTGAGTGGCGTGGTCCCCACCGTGGTGCCGCCGCGCCCGGACAGCGCCACCACGCCCGAGCAGTCGCGGCCGTGGTTCGACGTGTTCTCGTGGCAGTCGTTCATCGCGCTCAACTGGCCGGCTGACCCCAATACCCGGGGGGTGGCGGAAAGCCCCGACGACTCCACTGCGTTCCTCAACGCCGGCAACGGCGGCCTGCGCGTGTGGGAGACGTACAAGGAGAGCTGGGAGCTCTTTGGCCAGGGCAACCAGCGGCCCTCCGTCTTCACGTCGTGGGACTCGCCCGTGGAGCCGTGCGGCGGCAACCTGCAGCCGGGGCAGAACGCGTTCACGTTCACCTCCAAGGGCAACTCGCTCTTCAACACCGCCGCCGAGTCGTTCTCGTTCCCCCTGGTTGACCAGCAGGGGAACTACACGCTCTTCTCCGTGCGCTACAACCGACCGCATTACGACACCGTCCGCGGCGCCGACGGCAACCAGGGCTCGTGGCTATACCTGTCCAACAACCTGGGCCGCGCACTTCCGTTCTCTGTGCCGGCCAGCGACTCGTCGGGGAACCTGGGCAGCATCATGGTCAAGTCCGCCTGGCGGCCCCTGACGGTACGGGACGACACCACGAAGTACTACCGGACGACCGCCATGGTGGCCACGGACAGCACGGGCACCACGTGCAAGCCGGTGCTGATGGGCTTGGTGGGGCTTCACATCGCCCAGAAGCAGGCGGGCTTTCCCCAGTGGGTGTGGAGCAGCTTCGAGCACGTGAGCAACGTCCCCGGCCCGGGGTCGCGGGCGCCGTACTCGTACAACAACGGCCTCGACACGCCGCAGTCCGTCCCGGGCTACTCGTACATCCCCGACAGCTCGGGCGTGCTGGTGCTGCAGCCCAACGCGCGGCCCGTGCAGGTGTCGCGCACGAACCCCATCCCCGCCACGCCGCCGGGGTCGTCCACGCAGGACATCAACGCCATCTACCAGAGCTACTTGCAGAACACGGTGTGGGCCAACTACCAGCTGGTGATCACCCAGTGGCCTTCCATGCCGTCGCAGTTCGTGCTGGTGGACAGCGGCGGGGCGTACCCGGCCAGTTCAGGGTCGCCGTTCCCCGTGTGGGGGGCCGTGAACACCACCATGGAGACGTACTTCCAGACACGGGCCGGCGCGGCCGCCGCGGGCGGCAACTCCTGCATGAGCTGCCACTACCAGGCCGGCAGCACGGACTACTCGTGGGGGCTCATCCGGCGGGCCCACCTGAACACGCCGGCATCGCCTTGAGGGCGGGCACGGTGGCACGAGCGTCGGATGGACACCCCCCACGCAATCGTACTCGGGCAGGGAGAAACCAGGATGGCGGCCAGCGACACCTCGCAGGGCTGGTGGATGTACCAGGGCGGCCCGGCCCACGGCGGATTCGTCACCGCCACGCCCATCAACTCCGGCAACGCCGCGCAGCTGCAGACGCTGCACACCCTGCAGGTGGGCGGGCCCGTGCTCTCCGTTCCGGCCGTGGTGGACGGGTACGCCTACGTGGGCGTGGCCAACGCCACGGCCGCCCCGGGCAACAACGGCGGCGGGCTGTACAAGGTCAATCTCACCACCGGGCAGACGGAGGCCAGCTACGTGTGGCCCATCGACCTGGCGCAGCGCGACACCCACGGCTTCACGGGGATGGGGTGCACGCCGGCCGTCACGGGCGGATTCGTGTACTTCAGCGCGTTCGACGGCTGCTTCTACTGCCTGAACCAGGCGGACCTGTCGCCGGCGTGGGTGACGAACCTGCGCACGCAGGACACGGCGCAGAACCAGCCCGTGACCAACGACTTTCCCCCGCCGCCCGGCTCAACGGGGATCAGCCCTGACGCCCCGCCGGCCGACTACCCCACCTACACGCCCCCCGCGGCCGGGTGGTCGTCGCCGGTGGTGGCCAACGGGCGGGTGTACGTGGGGATGGGTGAGGGCGAGAACCCCAAGCTCTTCGGCTTCGTCTACTGCCTGGACGCGGCCACGGGCAGGGTGGTGTGGATCTTCTGCACCAACCAGCTCGCGGAGGGGGTGGGCAACGAGCCCAACCAGATCCCGGGCGTGACCGTGCAGGGCGATCTGCTTCCGGGCTTCACGGCCGTCTACGAGACCTCCACCTACGCGCAGCCGCGCGGAGGCTCCGTGTGGAGCGGCATCGCGTACAACAACGGGATGCTGTACGTCACCACGGGCAACCCCGTGGGGCCGGACCCCTACAACAGTGTGGACCACGGCTTTCCGTTCCCGCAGTCGTGGAGCAACCCGTACACGCCGGAGGGGTGCGACGCGCCGGTGCCCCAACCCCCGGGCATGTCGCCTCCGTACACCTACTCCGTGCTCATCCTGGACGCGCAGACGGGCACCTTGAAGGCCCGCTTCGCCCCCACGCAGGAGACCAGCTACCGCCCCTCGGACGGCGACATCGACTTCGGGGGCTCGGCGGCGGTGTTCACGCAGAACGGCCGGCAGGTAGTGGCGGTGGCCAGCAAGAACGGCACGCTGTTCCTGCTGGACGCCACCGACCTCTCCGTCATCCAGACGCGCCAGCTGCTGCCGTACGACGTGAACGGGGGGCGCATCCCCACCGTGGACCCGCACGTGAACATCGTGCCCAACGTGCCCACCAACTGCGAGTCGGACACCACCTGGAACGAGAACTACTCCGGGGTGTTCGGCGCCCCGGCGGTCGACACGGTCAATCGCATCATCTTCGTGGGGATCGGCGGTCCCAACTACCACGGCGTGTCGCCGGGCATCGACTACAACACCACGCCGTTCATGCGCGCCGTGAAGTCGGACACGCTGGAAGACGCATGGCTCATGGAGCCGTACACCTTCACCCCCGGCAACAACCTGCCGGCGGTGACGGTGCAGCGGTACACGAACGCGGCGGTGCCCACGGCGCAGAACCCGACGCTCGCCATGTACCAGAACCCCGGCGAGGCCAGCATCGGCTCGCCCGCCATCGCCAACGACGTGGTGTTCGTGGGTACGCACAACGTGGCGCTGTACGCGTTCCGTGCCGCGGACGGCACGCTGCTTTGGAGCGACTCCCTGGGCTCTCCCACCGGGGGCCTGAACGGCGGCTACGGCTACTGCATGGGTGCCGCCATCTGGGAGAACTTCGTCGTGGCGGGCGGCCTCATCCAGAGCCCGGACGGTGGCGTGCTGAAGATCTACACGCTGCCCATCGGCGGTGGTGGCGGGGGTGGCGGGGGCGGCGGGGGCGGGGGCGGGGGATACGGGTCGGCCGGGGGCGCGGCGTGATGCTGGAGGTAGCCGCGTTCGGCGTGCTGGCGGGCCTGGACAACCTGCAGGTCTCCGCTGCCCTCGGCGTGAGCCGCCCCCGGCGGGGACGGCTGCTCGCCCTGGCGGGTGCCTTCGCCGCCTGCGAGGCCTTCATGCCGCTCGTGGGGCTGGCGCTCGGCGGGGCCTTACGCCGGTCGGTGCCGGCGCTGGAGGCGGCGGGGCCGCTCGTCCTCCTCATTTTCGGCGGCGCCATCCTCGTCCACGCGAGGCGCGAGGGGGACGCGCGCGAGGTGGTGGAGGGGCGATGGATGATGGGCCTGCCCATCAGCCTGAGCCTGGACAACCTGTTCGCGGGTGTGGGGCTGGGGAGCGCGGGATACCCCCTGCTGGCCTCCGCCCTCATGGTGGGGGCGATCAGCTGCACCATGTGCATCGCGGGGCTGTTCGCGGGAACGTGGCTGCGGCGCTGGGTCCCTGGCCGGGCGGAGGTGTGGAGCGGGGCCTTTCTCGTCGCCCTTGCCCTCGTCTCGCTGGCGCGGGGGGCGGTGTGAGCGTGCGGCTAGAGGCGAAGCCGGGGACGGCGTACCGCGTGGCCAATGGGTTCCACTTTCCCACCAGCCTGGCGTTCGACGACGCAGGGCGGGCGTACGTGGCGGAGAGCGGCCTTCCCTTTGGCGGGGCGCCGGCGGGCGGGCGCGTGCTGCTGCTGGACGTCGGCGGATCCGGGCAGATCGTGGCGGAGGGGCTGCGCGCCCCCCTGAACGGGCTCGTCTGGCACGACGGCGGCTTCTACGTCTCCGAGGGCGGCTTTCCCGGGCGTATCAGCCGCCTGCTGCCGGACGGCACGCGGACGACGGTGGTGGACTGGCTTCCCGGGCGCGGCAACTACCACACGAACACGGTAGCCGTGGGGCCGGACGGGTGGCTGTACTGGGGCCAGGGCGCCATGACCAACCTGGGCGTGGTGGGGCTGGACGCGTACGACCTGGCCTGGCTCAAGCAGCTTCCCCACCCCCACGACATCCCGGGGATGGACGTGGTGCTCACAGGGCTGAACGTGGAAACGGCGGACCCGCTGGAGGGGCCGGACGCCCGCACCGCGACGGGCGCGTTCGTCCCGTTCGGCACGCGGACGGAGGCTGGACAGCGGGTCGCAGCGGGGTTGCCCTGCACGGCGGCCGTACTCCGCTGCCGCCCGGACGGCTCCGGACTGGAACTCGTCGCCTGGGGCATCCGCAACGCCTTCGGCCTGGGCTTTCTGCCGGACGGGCGGCTGATCGCCACGGACCAGGGAAGCGATGACCGCGGCAGCCGGCCCATCTCCGGGGTGCCGGAGCTGGTCCTCGAGGTGAAGGCGGGAGCTTGGTACGGCTGGCCGGACTTCGTGGGCGGTGTGCCCGTGACGGACCCGCGCTTCACGCCGCGCCGCGGGCCGGCGCCCTCGTTCCTGCTGTCGAACCATGCGGAGCTGCCCCCGCCGGAGCGTCCGCTGATGACCCTGCCGGTCAACGCGTCCGCCTGCAAGTTCCACGCGGCGCCGGCGGACGCGCCCTGGCCCGGGCACCTGCTGATGGCCCTCTTTGGCGACGAGGTGCCCATGACATCGCCCGCGGGCCCCCGCAGCGGCCGCACGGTCGTCCGCATCGACACGGACGCGTGGACGGCGCACCCGGTGGACGGGGTGCCGCCGCTGCACCGGCCCATCGACGTGCGCTTTCACCCCGACACGGGCGAGGCGTGGGTGCTGGACTTCGGCGAGTTCGAGCTGGCACCGGGGGGCGGCATGCAGGCGCGGCCCGGTTCCGGCGCCGTGTGGCGGTTCCGGCCAGAGTAGCGGCGTTCTTTCCACTTCACCGATCCGGACGGGGCCGGGTGCTCCGTCATCATCCCCGCAACCCGAGCGGAGGCCCGATGGCCAACGGAACGCCAGTCGCCAATCCTGGATGGGACGACATCCAGGGTATCTTTGCGCCGTTCAGGTCGCAGATGATGTGGCGTTTCAACCTGGGCAGCTACGAGGACGTGGCAGCCAACGCGCAGATCATCCTGCTGCGCATCCAGACCACCGGCGACATGCCACCGCCGCCATACCCCCCGCTCACGGACGCGCAGATCACCACGTTCAAGACGTGGGTGAACAACCGCTGCCCGCTGACGGCCCCCACTACCCCGTCCTCCGCCACGGCCACGCCGACCCTGTCCGCCGCCACGCCGGCAACCTCGGAGTCCGGCGTCGGCACGGCAGAGGGCGCCGTGCCGCAGCCGGCCGCCAGCCGCGACCGCTTCCGCTTTCGCTGATTGCGGCGATGGGCCATACGAAGAGGCGCTGAGCGCAGAGAGAACGCTCCACTCCGCCCTGGATCCCACAAGGAGGACACGGAGGCAAAGAAAAGAGGACGCCGAGGGGATCCCCCTTCTGCGTCCTCGTCACATTTCTACGCTCCAATCGATCGTGCGCAAATCCCGAAGAGGGTCTTACGCAGGCCAACCAGGGATGACAGAATCGAGCGCTCGTTGACTCGGTTGACCCTGCGCGACGCAATCCTTCTGTCGGCTTCGGTATCAGACGGCGCCGCAATTGATGGCGGCTGCCGCGGCGACGCCGAGCGCGGCACTCCGGAACTCACCTCTGCTGCGGGAGCTGGATCATCGGCACCGCGCTGCCGCTGACCTGCGGCATCTTGCCGTCCCAGCGCTTGGCCATCTCGTACTGCACCAGGCTGGGCGTCAGGCTCTGCGACAGCAGGCGGTTGGCCTCCGCCTGGGCCTGCGCCTCCGCCAGGATGGCCTTGGCGCGGCCCTGCGCCTTGATGCTGTCGCCCTGCGCCTGGAACATGTTCTTCTGCAGCTCGTTCTGCGCGGTCAGCGCCTGCTGCTGCATCACGTTCTTGGCGTTGATGGCGTCCATCACCGCCTGCGGCGCGCGGATCTCGTTGATGGTGAACTGCTTGACGATGAAGCCGTACGACGCCAGCCGCTGCGAGAGCAGCGCGTGCGCGCGGGTCACCGTCTCCGCCTTCTTGGGGCCCAGGATGGCGGCGATCTCCTCGCTGCCCACCACCTCCTGCAGCGACTGCCGGATGGTCTGCTTGACGTAGCCGTGCTGGATGGCCCCGATGTCCATGCGGAACGAGCTGTACAGCATGGGCGTGAGCGCCGGGTCCAGCTCGAACGAGAGCGACACGTCCATGGAGACGGGCTGGCCCTCCACGCTGTTCACGTTGATCTCGTCGTTGCTCGTGGAGCCCTCGCCGCCTCCCCGCGTCAGCACCAGCGTCTGGATGTAGGTGGGATACTCCTCGATGCCGGTCGTCAGCGGGTTGCGGAAGTGCAGGCCCGGGCCCAGCGGCTTCTTGTCCACGCCGCCGCCCAGCTTGTGGATGACGATGCCCACGT
>DASTLD010000440.1:0-17225 GCA_035715345.1 Longimicrobium sp. | reverse complement strand
GGCCCACGCCATCGGCAGCACGGGCGGACACTGCGACACCAACGGCTACCGCCCCGGGATCTTCGACGCGGACCACCGCGGCGGCATCGCGGACGGGGCAGACCAGGTGCGCGCGGCCGTCCGCTACCAGGCCAAGTACGGTGCCGACGTCATCAAGACCTGCGCGACCGGCGGCGTGCTCTCCGAGGGCGACGCGGTGGGCGTGCTGCAGTACGGCCCGGAGGAGCTGCAGGTGATGGTGGAGGAGGCGGAGAAGGCGGAGCGCCGCGTGGCCGCCCACGCGCACGGCGCGGAGGGCATCAAGGTCGCCACGCGCGCCGGCGTCGCCTCCATCGAGCACGGCAGCTTCCTGGACGAGGAGGGCGCGCGGCTGATGGCGGAGCGCGGCACCTACCTCGTCCCGACGATGATGGCGGGCGAGGCGGTGCTGGCGGCGGCGGAGAGCGGCCGGCTGCGCGGGCAGATCGCCGACAAGGCGCGCGCCGCGGGCGCCGCCATGCGCAACGCGACGCGCATCGCGAAGCGCGCGGGCGTGCCGATCGCGCTCGGCACGGACGCCGGCGTGGGCGAGCACGGCGCCAACGGGCACGAGTTCACGCTGATGGTGGAGTGGGGCGGGCTGACGCCGATGGAGAGCATCGTGGCGGGCACCAGCAGCGCGGCAAAGCTGCTGGGGTGGTACGACCGCATCGGCAGCCTGCAGGCGGGCAAGCTGGCCGACGTCGTCGCCGTCCCCGGCGACCCCACGCGCGACATCCGCGCGATGGAGTCCACCGTCTTCGTGATGAAGAACGGGGTCGTCTACAAGCAGCCGTAGGCACCCGCACGGGTGGAGCGCGGGCATCCGTGCGGATCAGGCAGGCGCCCGCGCGCGGGCCCGGCGAATGAATTCGCGGCTGCGAAAACGTGAAGTCCGCCTGCGCGGACTGCACGGGAGAGATCTCCGCGCCGGGGGGCCATCTGCGCATGTCCATGGGAGAGACGCCCCGCCGGGGCGTCTCTACGGGGCGATCATCGCCTCGCCGGCCCGCGATGCGCGCAAGTTCCCACGGCAGTTTGTGGGAGAGGGACAGCGCGTGCAGCGGGACGCGACGACCGTCGCGCGCCCGGTGCGCGCGCAGGGTGAGGGCCCCGCTGTGCAAACCGATGTTCCCGGTTCGTTCTTGATCGCAGTCCCCTGACCCGCACCGCAAGACCAATCCCGTGTCCTTTCGCTTTCGCCACCTCGTCGCGCTGCTGGTGTTCGCCGCAGCCGCCTCGCCCGTGCTCGCGCGCGATGCGGAGGCGCAGGCGCGTCGGCCGGTGCGTCGCGCGTCGGTGGCGCGGGACACGGTGCGGGTGTGCGCGGGCGGGGACGTGACGCTGGGGACCAACCTGGACACGGCGTGGGTGCACACGGCGCGGCAGCGGCTGGGCTACCGCGTGCCCGCGCTCCCCGACCCCGCGGAGGTGCTGGAGCCGCTGCGGCCGCTGCTGCAGGACGCGGACGTGGTGCTGTGGAACGTGGAGGGCGCCATCGGCGAGGGGCGCATCCACCGCCGCAAGTGCGCGCCGGGGTCGACGGCCTGCTTCGCCTTCCGCAGCCCGGTCGCGGCGGCGGCGGCGCTGCGCGGGGTGTCGCCGGAGAGCGCGGCGGTGGTCGGCAACGTGGCCAACAACCACGCCCGCGACGACGGCCTGGAGGGACGCGCGGCCACCATCCGCCACCTGCGCGACGCCGGCATCCGCGCCACGGGGGCGGACACGCTCGCCACCGTCGCCGTGACCCCCGCGGGCGACACGGTGGCGTTCCTGGGCTTCAGCCAGTGGTCGGGGCCGGACCCGCGCAACCTGGCCGCCGTGCGCCGCCACGTGCGCCGGGCGGCGGAGCGCTACCCGCGGCTGGTGGTGACCATGCACATGGGCGCGGAGGGCCGCGGCGCCACGCGCACGCCCAACCGCAGCGAGATCTTCTACGACGAGGACCGCGGCAACGTGGTGGCGTTCGCGCGCGCCGCGGCGGCGGCGGGGGCGGACCTGGTGGTGGGGCACGGGCCGCACGTGATGCGCGCCGCGGAGTGGCACTCGGGCGCGCTCATCTTCTACTCGCTGGGCAACCTGGCCACCTACGGCCCCTTCTCCCTGGGCGAGCCGCTGAACCGCGGCGCCATCGCCTGCGCCGTGCTGGACCGGGACGGGCGCGTGGTGTCCGCGGAGCTGCGGCCCACGCGGCAGGCGGCGCCGGGGCGGGTGCGGCCGGACGCCAGCCTGCGCGCGGCGGTGCTGGTGGATTCGCTGGGAGTGCTGGACTTTCCCGGCACGGCGGCGCGGGTGGACCCGCAGACGGGGGCGCTGCGAAGGCCGGGCGCCGGGACGCCGGCGGAGGCGCTGCCCGGAACGAGAAGGAGCCGGCCCTGAGGGCCGGCTCCTTTCGCTTGTCACCCGGTCGGGTTCAGCCGCGGGCGCGACGCACCTGGGGTGCCGCGGGGGCACGCCGCACCGGCGGGGCCGGCTCGCGACGGACGGCCACGCTGGCGGAGCTGTCCTCGTCCGCGCCGAACAGGCGGCGCACGCCGTACCAGGCGCGCACGAGGCGGCTCTGCGGGCGGTCCAGGTCGCTCTCCACGATGCGCCCGGCGCCGCTGCTGGCGTGCACGTATCGCCCGTTGCCCACGTACATCCCCACGTGCGTCACGCGGCCGCGCTCGCCGAAGGTCAGGATGTCGCCGGGGCGCAGCAGCGAGCGCTCGCGGGGGATGGGCCGGCCCACGCGCGCCTGCTCCGCGGCGGTGCGGGGCATGTCCACGTCGAACGCGCGCATCAGGTACTTGAGGAAGCCGCTGCAGTCGAACCCGCGCGTGGGCGATTCGCCGCCGAACACGTAGCGCCGGCCGAGCTGCTGGCGGGCCAGCCGCACCACGGAGTCGCGGTACACGGCGGGCGGATTGGCCCGCACCGCGGGCAGCATGGTGAGGCGGGGTTCCTGCCGCTGCTGCGCCGCCGCGAGGGCGGGCACCATCAGCGACGAGAGCAACAGCGCGCGCAGCGCGAATCCGCGTGACGTGGCCAAGGCTGTCGTCGGTACGGGTGAGGGGGACCGGATTGGCTGGCAGTGGGTGCCCGCTGGACGGGCGCCGGTCCCAACGGCTTGTGAATTTTGGCGCATGATAGGACGCGCGGTCCACGCCGTCAACACCGGCGACCGCCGAATCGCGCTGAAACACGCGTTTTACAAGAGCTTACGCGGGAATTCGGACCGCCGGGTGCGGGGGATTTCGGGCGCGTGTAGGGGCAGATTCCGGCGCGAGCCCCCTCCTCCCCCCCGCTCCTCCTCCCCCGCGGAGCGGGAGAGGAGGGGAGCCCGGCCGGCGAGCGGGGCGGCGTTCTACCGCGGGCGGCCCCACCCCCCGGCCTCCTCCCCCTGCGCCGCACCAGGCCCAGCGCGCGATGCGAGCGGCGCGCGAAGAGGGGGAGAACTGAACCGCGCGGCGGTTCGCCGGACAAGGCCAACAACCCGCCCCGAACCCTCCCGCGCAGTTCGCGGGAGAGGGCCGCGCACGCAGAGTGAGGACCCGTCAGGAAAATTCCGACACCATCCGCGCGGGTTTCCCGATCATGCGGTCTCCGCACGCGGCGTAGCTTGGCACCGTCGCAGGTTCCGGGGCCCGCACCAGGAGGGGGAGGCATGAGCGCAGTCAGCGGTCCGGCGGTCATCGTGGGGGGCGGCATCGGCGGGCTGTCGGCGGCCATCGCGCTGCGCCGCGCGGGCATCGAGGCGCTGGTGTTCGAGCGCGCGCCGGAGCTGCGCGAGCTGGGCGCCGGCATCGGCCTGTGGCCCAACGCCACCCGCGTGCTGCGCCACTGGGGCCTGCTGGACGAGGTGCTGCGCCGCGGCCGCCGCGTGGAGGTGGGCGACATGCGCGCTTCCGACGGCCGCGTGCTGACCCGCATGCGCCTGCCGGACGACGACTGCCCCTTCGTCCTGATCCACCGCGCGGAGCTGCACGCCGCGCTGGCGGACGCGCTGCCGCCGTGGGCCATCCACCTGGGCTGCGACTTCCACGGCCTGCGCGAGTCGCCCAGCGGCGTCACCGCGCGCTTCGGCGGCTGCGGCGAGGCGGAGGGCGCCTTCCTGGTGGGCGCGGACGGGCTGTGGTCCGGCGTGCGCCAGGCGGTGCTGGGCGACGGTCGCCCCGTCTACCGCGGCTACCCCGTCTGGCGCGGCGTGGCGGATGAGGGCGCGGTGGATCCGGATGACCTGCCGCTGATCGAGACGCTGGGCGAGGGGCGGCGCTTCGGCACCGTGCCCATCGGCGGCGGGCGGGTGGCGTGGTGGGCCACCGCCAACGAGCCGGAGGGCACGGACGACGGGCCGGAGGGGAGCCGCGCCCGGCTGCTGCGCCTGTTCCGCGGCTGGCATCACCCCATCCCGCAGCTGCTGGAGGCCACGCCGGAGGAGCGCATCGTCAAGAGCCCCACCTACGACCGACCGCCGGTGCGCCGCTGGGGCCGCGGGCGCATCACCCTGCTGGGCGACGCGGCGCATCCCACCACGCCCAACCTGGGGCAGGGCGGGTGCATGGCCATCGAGGACGGCGCCGTGCTGGCCCGGTGCCTTTCTGAGGCGGCGGACCTGGAGAGCGGGCTGCGCGCCTACGAGGCGGAGCGCTACGGCCGCACCACGCTCATCACCCGCATGTCGCTGCTGACCGGACGCATCGGCCAGTGGAGCGGCGCGGGCGCCCGCCTGCGCGACGCCTTCTACCGCTTTTCCCCACCGAAGACGGCGACGCGCGTGCTGCGGCGCCTGACCACCTACGACGCCACCGCCTGACGGGCGCAGCTTTCCCGGCGCCCGCGCGGCGCGCATCTTGTGCGGCGGACCCCATCCCCCGCCGCCGTCCCGACCGATGGACCTGACACCCGTGGTGCTGGAGGGCCGCCACGTCCGCATGGTGCCGCTCGAGCTCGAGCACCTGCCCGCGCTGTGGGAGGTGGCGCGCGACGAGGAGCTGTGGCGCTGGACCCAGGCGTGCATCCGCACCCCCGCCGACCTGCGGCGCTACGTGGAGACGGCGCTGCGCTGGCAGGCGCAGGGTACGGCGCTGCCGTTCGCCACCACGCTGGCGGCGGACGGCCGCGTCGTCGGCAGCACGCGCTTTGCCAACGCGGACCCGGAGCACCGGCGCGTGGAGATCGGGTGGACGTGGGTCGGCGCCCCGTGGCAGCGCACGGCGGTCAACACCGAGGCCAAGTACCTGATGCTGCGCCACGCCTTCGAGACGCTCGGCTGCATCCGCGTGGAGCTCAAGACGGATGCGCTCAACGACAAGTCGCGCCGCGCCATCGCGCGCATCGGCGGCATCGAGGAGGGCACGCTGCGCAGCCACAACATCACGGAGACCGGCCGCCGCCGCGACACGGTCTACTTCAGCATCCTGGACGGCGAGTGGCCGGGCGTAAAGCAGCGCCTGGAGGCCGCGCTCGCCGCGCCCGAACCGGGGACCCCGGCTCCATGACCCGTCATCGCCCCCGCCTGATCGCCGCGGCGCTGCTCGCGCTGGCCGCCTGCACGCCCGCCGCGCCCTCCGCCGGACCAGCGCCCGCTGCCGCACCCATCGCGGCCGCGCTGGACTCCATCTTCGGCGATTCCGCGTTCGCCAGCGCGCAGTGGGGGGTGCTGGTGCGCTCGCTGGACACGGGCGAGACGCTGTACCGCCGCAACGCGGGCAAGATGTTCGTCCCCGCGTCCAACACGAAGATCGTGACGGCCGCGGCGGCGCTGGAGGCGCTGGGGCCGGACTACCGCTACCGCACGCGGGTCGCCGCTTCGGGCCCGGTCGCGAACGGCGAGCTGAAAGGAAACCTGCTGGTCATCGGCTCGGGCGATCCCACCATCTCCGAGCGCTTCGCCGGCGACGTGCGGACGGTGTTCCGCGCTTGGGCGGACTCGCTGCGGGCGCGCGGCATCACCCGCATCGACGGCTACGTGCTGGGCGTGGACGACGTGTTCGACGACGTGCCGCTGGGCCGCGGCTGGGCATGGGACGACCTGGAGGCGTACTACTCCGCCGAGGTCTCCGGACTGGAGCTGAACGAGGGGATCGTGGACGTGCGCGTGGAGCCCGCCGCGCCCGGCCAGCAGCCGCGGGTGATCGTCTCGCCGCCCACGGAGTTCGTGCCGCTGGCGAACCTGGCCACCACCGGCGCGGCCGGCACCGGCGACCGCATCCGGATCGAGCGCACGTCGACCGGGTCGGGACTGGTGATCCAGGGCAGCATCGCGGCGGACACGGCGCTGGAGACGAGCGTCGCCATCCGCAACAACACGGCGTTCTTCGCGGCGGTGCTGCACGAGACGCTGATGCAGGCGGGCATCCTCGTCACCGGCCGCAGCGGCGACGCCGACGACTTCGACCCGTCCAACACGGCGAACCACACGGTCCTGTTCACGCACACGTCGCCGCCGCTGGCGGAGATCCTGGAGGACTTCATGAAGCCCAGCCAGAACCAGATCGGCGAGATCCTGCTCAAGACGCTGGGCGCCGAGCTGCGCGGCGAGGGCAGCGCGCGGGCGGGCGTGGCGGCGGTGGACAGCCTGGCGCGCGCGTGGGGATTGCCCGCGCGGCTGCTGGCGATGGCGGACGGCTCCGGGCTGTCGCGCTACAACCTGGTGGCGCCCGAGTTCCTGGTGGCGCTGCTGGAGCGCGAGAGCCGCGGCGCCCACGCGGCGGTGTTCACGGAGTCGCTGCCGGTGGCGGGGGTGGACGGGACGCTGTCCGGGCGGATGCGGGGCACCCCCGCGCAGGGCAACCTCCGCGCGAAGACGGGCACGCTGTCCGGCGTGCGCTCGCTGTCCGGCTACTTCACCACCGCGGCGGGCGAGCGGATGGTGTTCTCCATGCTGGTGAACCACCACACCCTCTCCGCCCGCGACGCCGACCGCCTGGCAGAGGCCGCCGTCATGCGCCTCATCGCCCTCCCGCGGACCCGAACAGCGCGGTAGCGACACGAACCAGCCAGCAGGCGGACTTGTGTTGCGGTGAGCCTTGTCCGTTCAGGCAGGGCCCATCATCATGGATGGGTCGTATCCGCACTCCGGAATGCTTCTCGCAGGCTGCGCTCACCCGCGACGCACGCGAACCATGGCCACGCGCATGCTCCGTCCCCGCAGGACGCTCCACCGCATCGGTGCCTTCCGCATCCTCCGCGGAGAAGGCGAGTACTGGCCCTCGGATCCGCGGGAGGCTGCGCGGCTCCGGCGCATCTTTCGAGAGCTGGACGAGGGTAGGGGCATCCGCCTCAGTTCCGTCGACGAGCTGCGGCGGCTCGTAGGCATGTAGATGGCGCGCAGGAAGAAGCGCCAGAACACACCCGCACCAGCTCCTATTCGGCCGAAACGAGAGTTCGTCGTTCACCCGGAATTCTGGGCCGACCTGAGACACTGGATCGACACGGACGCCAAGCTTGCACGACGGCTGATGGATCTCGTCGAGGAGATCGGGCGGGATCCGTTTGGCGGGAGGGCGAAACCGGAGCCGCTGAAGTACCAAAGCGGTGCCTGGGCGCGGCGGCTGACCTCGGAGCACCGGGTCGTCTACCGTGTATCGGCCGACCGGATCGAGTTCGCCTCCGCGCGCGGCCATTACCCGCGCTAGCGGCCTCTACCGCAGCCTGGCGGGGCCGAGCTCGTGGAGAGGGGCGGCGCGCGCGGAGGTGGTGTCGCGGGGGGCGAGGTTGACGGGGGAGCGGCCGCGCTCTCCCAGCACCATGTCCGCGTAGCCGTTGGCCGGGTCGCCGCCGGCGGAGCGGATGCGCTGCACCGTGCCCGGCCCGCGGTTGTACGCGTGCAGCGCCTCGTCGCGATCGCCGTCGTACGCGCGCAGCAGGCGCTCCAGGTAGCGGAAGCCCAGGCGCAGGTTGGTCTCGCGCCGCATCAGCTCCTCGCGCGTGATGCCGGGCTGCAGCTCCGCCGCGGTGGCGGGCATCACCTGCGTGAGACCCACCGCGCCGACGGGGCTGACCGCGCGCTCGCGGAACCCGCTCTCCACGCGAACCAGCCGGAACGCCAGCTCCGTCTCGATCCCCTCCGCCCGCGCCGCCCGCTCGATGTCGCTGGCCAGGTCGCGGGCAATGCCGTAGCGCCGCGCGTACGCCGCCACCTGCCGCTCGCGCGCCTCCTCCGCGCGCGAGGCCGCGACGGCGTCGCGCACGACCGCGGCGCCGCGCGCGAGCACGGCGCGCGTGGGCGGAAAGACGGCCAGCAGCGCGACCAGCCCCAGCAGCGCCAGCGCGCGTGCCGGCACCCGCGGCCGCGGCAGGCGCCTGCGGCGGAAGCCCACGCGCCTCTGCGGGCGGCGGGCGGCGCGGTGTCGGCTGCGGGATGAACGGCGGGCCAAGCGATCCCTCGGGGCGTGGGTGGATGCCCCGGAAGGTAAACCTCGGACGGGTGATACGGTAGCTTTTCGGGAGAATGCGGGCGGCTTACGACGCCGGGAACACGCGCGGGGCGATGCAGCGCACCGTGCTGGGTCCGGGCTCCAGCACCAGGAAGTCGATCACGAGCTGCACGCCCGGCGTCAGCTCCGCGTTGCGGATGGCGCACCGTAAAGCGCCGAAGCCGGGCGCCGTACCGTGCAGCCGCACCTCGCCCCTGACCACGTCGACGCGGATGCGCCCGGCGCCCACCGCGGGCTCCGCGGCCAGGCGCGCCTCCACCTCGCGGCGGATGCGCGCGTCCGCCTCCTCGCGCGCGGCGGCCTGCTGCGGCGTCTCCGCGGGCCGGCCGCCGCCCAGCACGCCACAGGCGCCGAGCGCCGCCAGCACGCCGGCGCCCGCCATCCCCCTCACCCGCCGTCCCCATCGCCTCCGACGCTGCCGCTCCACGTCCGCCGCCCCCTGGCCCCTTCCGCGCGGGAAACTTTCGCCCCTCCACGCGCGTTTTCCAAGGCGGATTTCGCAATCGCCAGGCCATGCACGGCCGGCCGGCGGGCGCGCGGCGCGACGGACCGCTAGAATCTCCCCATGCGCAGGTACTTCGAGGTCACCCGCACGCACACGTACTCGCTGCTGTTCGCGCTGCCGCTGCTGGTGGCGTACGAGGCGGGCGCGCTGCTCATCTCCGGCCGCCAGGCGGGCCTGCGCAACGGCGCGGACGTGCTGCTGCGCACGCTGCTGGCGGCCGGCGGCGTCAGCGGCACACTGGGCTTTACGGCCCTGCTGATCGTCTGCGCGGCGGTGCTGATCGGCCTGGAGCGGCGGCGGAAGCGCGTGGCGGTGGAGGGGCGCCTGTTCGGGCTGATGCTGGCCGAGAGCGCGGGGTACGCGCTGGTGTTCGGCGGCATCATCGCCCTGGCCACGCACATCCTGCTGGGGGGATGGGTGCCGCTGCAGGCCGGCGCCGGCATCGGGGGGATGCCGCTGCTGGACGGCATCGTCCTGTCGCTGGGCGCGGGCATCTACGAGGAGCTGCTGTTCCGCGTGCTGCTGACCGGCGGCCTGTTTGCCCTGCTGCGGGCGATGGAGCTGCAGCGGACGCGGGCGGCGGTGCTGGCGGCGGTGGTGTCGGCGTTCATCTTCTCCGCCTTCCACTACGTGGGCGCGTACGCCTACCCGTTCGAGCTGTCGACCTTCACCTTCCGCTTCCTGGCCGGGCTGGCGTTCAGCGGCCTGTTCATCGTGCGCGGCTTCGGCATCGCGGCGTGGACGCACGCGCTGTACGACGTGTTCCTGGTGCTGGCCGGCGCCGGGTGAGCGCGATCCTCGTCTCCCGCGGACCCCGGCCCGGCCCTCGCGGGTAGACTGCGCCCGCGCACGCGCGCAGCGCCTTCACGAGCTAGATTCCTGGAGTATCCCCATGCGACCCGTATCCGCCGCCCGCCCCGGCCTTCTCCTCGCGGCCGCCGCCCTGCTGGCGGCGTGCGACGGCAACGGCGGCTTTGCCGGCGAGCGGCTGACGCCCGCCGACGTGGCCGGCGTGTACCAGGTGTGCACGCTGATCTTCACACCCAGCCAGGGAGCGCTGCCCGCCGCCAACCTGCTACAGCGGGTCATCGAGACCAATCCCCCCGCCGGGCGTCCGGGCCCGAGCGTGGCGCTGAGCCCGGAGGTGCCGCGCTTCGACCTGGCGTACACCCGCCGCGGCGACAACTTCATCCGCCAGTTGGCCGGCGAGGTGGAGTTCGGGCAGAATTCCGTGTTCCTGCGCATGTACTCCGGCGGCGCGCCGGCCGGCGTACCCGCGGAGCTGCTGCTGCCGCCGCACCTGGACCTGGTGTACAGCGCCAGCCCGCGCCGCCTGACCGCGGGGGCGGAGGTGAGCGGCTACTACGTGAACCGCGCCGACTACGCGCGTGCGGCGGGCATCACGGAGGAGGACCTGCAGGCGCGCATCTTCGGCCACGTGACCGCCGTGCTCTCCGCCGAGGGCTGCGGCTGACGCGCCGGCCCGCGCCGTTGTACTTTCTCCGGGTCCGATCCGCTCCTGGGTCGGGCCCGGACTGTTGAGGGGAACCGCCGTTGATCCCGATGAGACGATTCGCCGCCGCACTCGCCGTCCTGCTCGCTCCCGCCGCCGCCATCGCCCCGGCGCAGGCGCGGGCGCAGGACGGCGCCTGGAACTCGCCGCGCGCGCTGGAGCTGATCACCATCGCGCAGGCGCGGCGCGCGCAGACGCAGGCGGACACCGGCATGGTGGACTACCAGGCCGACGCGCGCGGCTACATCTACTTCTACCTGGACCGCCGCGACACGGGCGAGCGCTCGCTGGTCAAGACGGACCAGGTGGCGCTGGACGTGTACTGGAAGGCGCCCAACCTGGCCAAGCAGCGCATCATCGGCCTGCGCGACGAGAAGAGCCTGCCCACCAACATCCGCTACCACGAGGACCACCTCACGGTGGTGCAGGACAACTTCGGCGACCTGATCCGCCTGGGCGACGGCGACGAGGTGCGCGACGTCCTGCACCCCGCCGCCCCGCGCGGCCCGGGCTTCTACGACTACCGCCTGGCGGACAGCACCTCCATCCGCCTGGCGGGCATGGCGGAGCCGGTGCGCGTCTACCAGCTCGAGGTGCGGCCCAGGGACGCGTCGCGGTCGGCGATGGTGGGCACCATCTTCGTGGACCGCCGCGGCGGCGACATCGTGCAGATGCGCTTCACGTTCACGCGGCCCTCGTACGTGGACCGCCACCTGGACTACATCAACGTCCTGCTGGAGAACGCGCTGTTCAAGGGCCGCTTCTGGCTGCCCAACCGCCAGCAGGTGGAGATCCGCCGCCAGCTCCCGGAGCTGGGCCTGCCCGCGGGGGGCGTGATCCGCGGGACCATGCGCATCACCAACTACCGCTTCAACCAGGACCTGCCGGTCAGCCTCTTCGCGGGCCGGCGCGTGGTGTCCGTGCCGGAGGCGCAGCGCCGGGCGTTCGCGTTCGAGCAGGCGCTGGACGAGGAAGTGCGCGAGGCGGGGCTGGAGGCGCCGCCGGAGCTGGCGGACGTGCGCCGGCAGGCGGCCGAGCTGCTGCGCAACCGCGTGCTGAGCGGCCTGCCCACCACGCGCGTGGACGTGGCGACGGCCACGGGCTCGCTGCGCTACAACCGCGCGGAGGGGCTGGTCATCGCCCCCGGCGTGCGCACCAGCCCCGCGGAGGGCGTCACGCTGGCCGCGCGCGCGGGGATGGCGCTGGCGCCGCGGCGGCCGGTGGCGGAGGTGGAGGTGTGGCGCGGCGCGCTGCCGCGGCGCATGGGGCTCGGCGTGTTCCTGAACCAGCCGCGCGACGTGGGCGGGCTGGCGCCGGCGGCGTCGGGGGCCATGAACTCGCTCTCCGCGCTGCTGGCGGGCTACGACTGGACGGAGCCGTACCGGGCCAGCGGCGCCGAGCTGCGCATGGACCGGCCGCTCAGCGAGCGATGGACCAGCGGCGTGCGGCTGGGCGTGGAGGCGCAGCGCTCCGCCACCTTCGAGAGCGACTTCACCCTGTTCGGCGGGCGCGGCAACTTCCGCCCCGTGCGCCCGGTGGACGAGGGGACGATGGTGGCCTGGGCGCTGGACCTGCGCCGCACGCTGCCGCCGGAGGTGGGGCGCGGCTGGACGCTCGGCCTCCGCGCCGAAGGCGGCCACCTGCTGGGCGGCCAGGAGGACGGCGATGACGGCGGGGGCCGCGACCTGAGCTTCGTGCGCCCGCGCCTGGACGCCGGCTACGTGCAGCGCTGGCCGGGCGGGAACGCGATGCTGGAGGTGAGCGCCACCGCCGGCGCCGCGCTGGGCACGCTGCCGGTGCAGGGGCTCTACCTGATCGGGGGGCGCGGCACGGTGCCGGGATATCCCTTCCGCCTGCGGGGCGGCGACCGCGTGGCGATGGCCCGCGCCACCTGGTCCGCGGAGCTGATGCGCCCCTTCTTCCGCGGACGGCTGACCGCCGCGGCCGGGTGGACGGGCGTCGGCTCGGCGGGCGAGGCCGCGCTGGCCCGCTGGGGCGCCCCGACGGCGGGACAGGGGATCTACGCCTTCGGCGCGGGGCTGGGCATCTTCTTCGACATCCTCCGCGTGGACCTGGTGCGCGGGCTGAGCGACGGCGGCCGCTGGGAGCTGGTGATCGAGGCCAACCCGTCGTTCTGGGACTTCCTCTGAGCCCGGCGGAGCCATGCGCCCGCCGGTGATCGACGGCTTTCACCTCCCCGCGCTGGAGCACCCGCGCACCACCACCTGGACCTACGGGCGGGGAGACGACGCCTTCGAGCTGCGCGTCCCCAGCCTGACCCCCGCGGAGCTGGCGCGGCAGGTGGAGGCGCTGGCCGCCGCGCGCGACCGGCACCTGGCCCACCGCCCGGTGGGCGAGATCGTGACGGTGATCGACCGCGTGGCCGCGCGCCTGCTGGACCCAGGCGATCCCCTGCGCCAGGCCGCCGAGCGCGCGCTGCCGGGGGTGACGAACTACTCCCCCGCGATGATCCGCCTGGTGCTGGACCGCATGGCCGCGGACTGGCGCGCGCCCCGCCTGCGCGAGCTGCTGCGCGCCGAGTTCGGCGACCCGCGCGTGCTGGACGGCTTTCGCCCCGCGCCGCGCGGGCACGGGCAGGTGGCGGCGTTCGGGCCGCGGCTGGCGGTGCACGTGTTCAGCGGCAACGTGCCGGGCGTCGCCGTCACCTCGCTGGTGCGCTCGCTGCTGGTCAAGTCCGCCACGCTGGGCAAGGCCGCCGTGGGCGAGCCGCTGCTCTCCGCGCTGTTCGCGCGCGGCATCGCCGAGGCGGACCGCGCGCTGGGCGAGTGCCTGGCCGTGACCTACTGGCCCGGCGGCGACGAGGCCATGGAGCGCGCCGCCCTGGAGCCCGCGGACGCGGTGGTGGTCTACGGCGGCGCCGACGCGGTGGCGGCCATCCGCTCCCGCACGCCGGTGACGGCGCGCTTCATCGGCTACGGGCCGCGGCTGTCGTTCGGGGTGGTGGCGCGCTCCGCGCTCACCCCGGAGGGCGCGCGGCGGGCGGCGGAGGGGGCGGCCCTGGACGCCAGCACCTTCGACCAGCAGGGGTGCGTGTCGCCGCACCTGTTCTACGTGGAGCAGGGGGGCGCGGTCAGCCCCGCGGACTGGGCGCGCATGCTGGCGGAGGAGATGGCCCGCGTGGAGGCGTCGCTCCCGCGCGGCATCCTGGCGCCCGGTGAGTCGTCCGCCATCCGCCAGCTCCGCGCGGAGGCGGAGTTCAGCGAGGCGGGCGGCAGCGGCGTCGAGCTGCACGCCTCGCCGGAGGGCACCGCGTGGACGGTGGTCTACGATCCGCGGCCGGACTTCGACGCGTCGTGCCTGAACCGCGTGGTGCGGGTGAAGTCCGTTGCGCGGCTGGACGCCGTGCCGCCGCTGGTGCGCCCCTACGCCGAGCTGCTGCAGACGGTGGGCATCGCGGCGGACCCGGAGGAGACGCGCGCGGTTGCCGAGCCGCTGGCCCGTGCCGGCGCCAGCCGCTTCACCGCGCTGGGGCAGATGGCCTGGCCGCCGCCCTGGTGGCACCACGACGGCCACCCCCCGCTCCGCGAGCTCGTGCGCTGGGCCGAGATCGAGTCCTCCAACGCGGCGGTGTCTCCCTGAGGCGTGGCCATGCAGATCAGGCCGATGTTACTTACCTCTTTGTACCGAGGATCAGTGTCCTGCCTATTGCATCGCCCTCTCACCGGATCCTCACTGGTGGTGCGAAGCGCTGACGCCGCGACCGTCACTCCCAAGCAACTACGATGAATTTATCACAACTGTCGGCGAAGGGCCGTCAACTACTGCAAGTGGATTCTCCCGTTGATGCCCAGCGGGAATTCGTCGATTGGGTAGACGAAGTCGCTGATCAGTTGGACGAAATTGATCCAAGCGGCCGTCTAACCGCGTCTTGGAGCGGGTTGCCGATGGCTCAGCTAGTCGTCGGCAACGCCTATTTTGACGATGATCAAACATGGCATCATTACCGCGATTCCATTCAAATACGCCTTCGTTTTCTCTCGAACATCATGCTGCTTCCGCCTGGAAAGAATCGCACGCTAAGCGATGGTTCGAAGTCTAACCCTCGGTCTGAGCGGCTGTTCATCAGTCACGCGAGTGTAGATAGAGCAGTGGCGGAATACATACAGTCGCAAATTCAGGCGGCCGTTCCGCGCTTGGATGTCTTCCTGGCATCTGTACCTGGGCACATTCCCGTAGGGGCCGATTGGCTTGCAACCATCAAGGATGAACTCACGCGGGCTACGGCTTATCTGATTCTGCTTACCCCGGCAAGTGTGCAGCGCCCTTGGATAGCTTTTGAAATGGGCGCAGCTTGGATGAGTGAACGCACGTTGTTGACTGTGCTGGCGGGGGAACTTGACCGTGCATCAATCCCTATGCCCTTATCATCGTTTCAAATCCTTTCACTGGAAAGCCCTAGAGAGGCTCATGAGGTGATGAAGCGACTTGGCGGGACATTGGCTGACGGAGAACGCTTCTCTGCGCACGTCAGGGAGATTGCGCGAACGTCTGAGGCGCGTGAGGTAGAGCGAGCAGGCTGGGGAGGGGTTCAGGTTGAAGACCGGTTTTTCGCTTGGAGCGGTCCCGAACTCTGGATGCTTGCGGACCGGCCATCCGCTTATCCCCCGGCAGGACTAATAGACGCCCTTCGGCTTGCTGACCTGGTTCCGCGCTATGGGAACCGGAACCGTTTGACGAACCACCTAGCGCAGGGACGCGTACAGGTCTTCGAAACAGATCGGAAGACGTGGAAACGCGAAATCGTCAATGCAGCCGAGCCCAGCCAAGTCCTGCTCGTACGTCCTGCAATCGCACGGCAGTAGACGAGAAGGCGTACAAGTCCATTGGTCCACGCGCATGGCACGTCCGTTGCTCCCTCCGCACGCCGCGAAAACGCTCATGAGCGCGTGGACCGGAGGGGATGTAGTCCCGGCTCCGGGCTCGCGTACACCCGTCGGACGGGCTTTCGGAATGTCCCTGCACCTGTTCAGCACCCCGGTCCAGTGCACCAGCTGCGGCACCGTGGTCGACGACCCCACGGTGGACCGCTGCCCCAAGTGCGGCAACCTGCTCAAGGAGCGCCGCGCACCCCGCCGCCTGGCCGGCGTGGAGTCGCGGTACGGCGGTCTGCGCATCCTGCTGGGGGTGCTGCGCTTTCTGGGGGTGATGGTGCTGCTGCTGGGCGGCCTGGTCTTCTTCGCGACGCTGGGCGACGACGGCATGAGCCCCACGGAGGCCGGCGCCATCCTGGTGGGCAGCGTGCTGGCCGCGGTGCTGATGTTCGCGCTGGCCGGCATCTTCGAGCTGATGATGGACATCGAGGAGAACACGCGCTCCTCGTTCCGCATGCAGCAGCGGATGCTGGAGGCGCTGCTGGACGAGGAGGACGACGACGTGGTGCCGCCCACGGCCGCCAGCGTGGAGGGGCGGACGGCGGCGCCCGCGGCGGCCCCGCCGCTCACGTGAAGGCGATGTCGTTGCCCGCGCGGCGGCCGGCGGTGGTGGCGCTGGTGCTGGCCGCGGCGGGGGCCCTGGCGGTGGGCGCCGCGCGCACGCAGACGCCGGGCGCGCCGCTGCAGGCCCAGGCGGACGCCATCGTCCCCAACAAGAGCGAGTGGAGCGTGATGGCGTGGTCGCTGGAGCGGCGCCAGGCGCTGTTCGCGATCAACGCCGAGCAGGCGATGGTCCCCGCCTCCAACAACAAGGTGTTCAGCGCCATCTGGGCGCTGGACGTGCTGGGCCCGGACTACCGCTTTCCCACGGACCTGCTCATCACCGGGCCCATCCAGGGCAACGCCGTGCGCGGCGACCTGGTCATCCGCGGCTCCGGCGACCCCGCGTTCGGGTATCCCGAGTACGACAAGCCGCCGCTGACCACGCCGCGCAGGATGGCGGAGGCGCTGCGCCGCCGCGGCATCACGGTCGTCGAGGGCGGCATCATCGCGGACCCGTACATCCACGACCGGCAGAACTTCGGGCCGGCGTGGCCCATGGACACGGGCAACGGCGCCAGCGCCTACGCGCCCACCGTCAGCGGGCTGCCGTACCAGCGCAACATGCTGTGGGTGGAGATGCGCCCGGCGGAGCGCGGCACCGGCTACGTGCTGGATCCGCAGGTGCCGGAGATCCCGGTCAAGAACAACGTGCGCCTGGGGGGCGGCCGCGCCTACGCGGTGCGCAAGCCGGACGAGGACACCATCCGCATCCGCGGCGCCGTCTCGGGGCGCGGGCCGTTCCGCTTCGGGGTGGGCGCGGCGGAGCCGGCGCTGATGACGGCGGGCGCGCTGCGGCAGGCGCTGCGCGAGGCGGGCATCGAGGTGCGGCGCGGCATCACCGTCGCGCGGACGCCGCGCGGGGCGGTGGTGGTGCACCGGCACTTCTCCATCCCCCTGGTGGACATGGTGCCGCAGCTCAACCGCCACTCCGACAACTTCTTCGCAGAGCACCTGTGGAAGGCCGCGGTCGCGAAGGAGACGGGGCAGGGCACCTACACCGGCGGCGGGGCGGCGTCCGCCAACTTCTTCCACGCGCGGGCCGGGGTGCCGTACGGACAGATCTGGCAGGCGGACGGCTCCGGGCTGTCGTCGCAGAACCGCACGTCCGCGCTGGCGCTGGTGCGCTCGCTGGTGTACGCGCACGGCCGGCCCTGGTCGCGCGCGTTCCACGAGTCCATGGCGCTGGCGGGCAGCCCGGAGGGCACGCTGCGGCGCATGTTCAACGGCGGCCCGGCGGACGGGAACCTGCACGCCAAGACGGGCTACATCCGCGG
>DASTLD010000439.1:0-17134 GCA_035715345.1 Longimicrobium sp. | reverse complement strand
CGGCGGCGTCTTGTTCACGCGGATGCGGGTGCCGCCGCGGGAGATCTCCAGCGAGTCGATCCCGCTGTTGTCCACCGCCTCGATCAGGCCGCGCAGGAAGTCGAGGTCGATCATTTCGCGCGCTCGATGTACTTGTCCTCGCGCCGGTCGACCCGGATCAGGTCGCCCTCGTTGAGGAAGAGCGGGACCTGCACCACGGCGCCGGTCTCCAGCTTGGCGGGCTTGGTGCCGCCGGTGGCGGTGTCGCCGCGCACGCCGGGGTCCGTCTCCACCACCTGCAGGGTCACGAAGAACGGCAGCTCCACGGAGATCACCTTCTCGCCGTGCACCAGGCCGTCGCACTCCATGCCCTCCTTCAGGTACTTGAGCTGGTCGTCGCCGATGACCTCGCCGCTGAGCGGGATGTCGTCGTAGGTCTGCGTGTCCATGAAGTGGTAGAAGTGCCCGTCGGTGTAGCTGTAGGTGATGGGCCGGTGCTCCAGGCGCACCTCGTCGATGCGCTCGCCGGCGCGGAACGTCTTCTCCAGCACGGCGCCGGTCAGCACGTTCTTGAGGCGCGAGCGCACCACGGTGTTGCCCTTGCCGGGCTTGTGGTGCTGGAACCAGAGCAGCGTGAACAGGGTGCCGTCCAGGCTGATGGTCATGCCGTTGCGGAAGTCGGCCGTAGTCGCCACGAAAGTCTGTCTCCTCGTAAAAGCCAGTGCTGTAAGTGCCTAGTTCCTAGTGCCTAGTGCCTAGTGGTCCCGATGCCGTTCAACTAGGCACTAGGCACTTGGCACTAGGCACTTCTGTTCTTCAGGTGCTCCACCAGCCCGCGCAGCCCCAGGCGGTAGCTGTCCGCGCCGAAGCCGCACACCACGCCCACGGCGCCCGCCGCCAGGTGGCTGCGGTGGCGAAAGCGCTCCCGGGCAAAAACGTTGGAAAGATGCACCTCCACGTACGGACGCGCCACTCCCGCCAGCGCGTCGCGCAGCGCCACGCTGGTGTGGGTGTAGGCGGCGGCGTTCACCAGGTACCCGTCCACCTCCGGCGCCAGCTGCTGGACGCGGTCCACCAGCTCGCCCTCGTGGTTGGACTGGAAGGAGCGTACCTCCACGCCCAGCTCGCGCGCCAGCGCGTCCAGCGACGCGGCGACGTCGTCGAGCGTGCCGCGGCCGTAGACCTCCGGCTCGCGGGTGCCCAGCAGGTTCAGGTTGGGCCCGTGGAGAACGGCGATCCTCACCGCTTCAGGCTCTGCAGCCAGGCCTGGAAGCTCTCCAGGTCTTCGTCCTCGTCCCCGCCGCCGGGTGCGGCGGGCGCGGCGGAGGCCGCGGGGGCAGGCGCCGGGGCCGGCGCGGGCGGTGGCGGAGGCGGCGGGGAAGGCGGCGCCGCGGCGGCCGGCTGCGGCGCGGCGGGCGCGGGGGCCGGCGGCGCCGCGAAGAAGTCCTCGAAGCTGAAGCCGCCGCCGATGTCGCCGCCGGCGGGGGCGGGGGGCGCGGGCTCCACCGGCGTCTCCGCGGCCTGCGGGCTCATCTCCCACGGCAGCAGGTCCGCGGGCGCCTCCACCTCCACGCCGCGGCCGTGCGTCTCCGGCGGCGCCAGGGGCTCGAAGCTCAGCGCGCCGATGTCCAGCGGCCCCTCGTCCGCCGCGGCGGCGGGCTGCTCCGGCTGCGGCGCCGCGGCCCACGGCTCGTCCTCGAAGAACGGCGAGCCCTCCGCCGGCGCGGCGGGCGCCTCCGGCTCCGGGGAAGGCGCGGACGCGGCCCACGGCTCGTCGTCCGCGGACGCGGCGGGCTGCTCGGGCTCCGGAGAAGACCCGGCCCACGGCTCGTCGTCCGCGGCGGCGGGCTGCTCCGGCTCCGCGGGGGCGTCGGGGCGGAAGCCGGGGGGCTCCAGCGCCCACGGCATCCCCTCGTCACCGGCCTCCGCGGCGGGCGCGGGCTCGTCCTCCGCCGGCGGCGGCGCGTCGGCCAGCGCCCACGGGTGGTTCTCCGGCCCGGCCACCTCCTCCGGCGTCGGCTCCGCCTCGGCGGCGGGCTCCGGCGCGCCGGCTTCCGCCGGGGATGGCGCCTCCGCGGGAGCGGGCGGCGGCGGCGCGGCGATGCGGCCCTGGAGCAGGGTCGCGAAGTAGTCGCGCAGGGAGCGGCCCGCGGGCGCGGGGGCCGGCGGCGCCGGCGGCTCGTCCAGCGGCGCGGCCGCGGCGGCCCAGTCCGCGGCCACGGCGGCCTCCGCCTCCGCGCCCTGCGGCGCGGCGACGGGTGAGGCCTGCTCGTCCCCGCCCTCGAATCCCCCCGCGAACGAGTCCGCGAAGGGGTCGGCGGACGCCGCGGCGGCGGGCTGCGGCTCCCCCGGGGCCTCGTCCCCGGCGCGGGCGGCCTGCAGGCGCGCCTCGATCTCGCCCAGGCGGCGCACCAGCTCCGGCTCGGGGCCGCGCTGCTGGATCAGCTCGCGGTACACGTCGGCGGCGCGGTCGTGGAGGCCCTGGCTGGCGTACAGCTCCGCCATGGTCTCCGTCACCATCTCGTGGTCGTCCTCGCCGTGGTGGTGCGGCAGCTCCGGCGCGCCCGCGCCGGCATCCGCCGCGGCGCTCTCGCCCGGGTCCTGGCGCGCGTCGCCATCCAGCCAGTCGCCCGCGCCCGCCGGCTGGGCGTCCAGGTCCACCGCGCCGAAGCCCAGCGCGTCGAAGTCGCCCCCGAGCGGGCCGCCACCCTGCCCCGCCTCGGCACCCGCGGGCGCCTCGTCGCCGACGGAGGACCCCGCGTCCGGCGCCAGCTCGCCCCAGCCGCCGTCGTCCTCCGGCGCGGGGGCCGCGGCCTCCACCGGCAGGCCGCCCCAACCGCCCTCGTCGCCCGCCGCGCCGGCGTCCGCGGGCGCGTCCAGGGTGATCTCGCCCCACCCGCCCGCATCTCCCGCGGACCCGGCATCCGCGGACGCCGGCTCGGGATCCAGGCGGATGTCGCCCCAGCCGCCCGGCGCCTCGTCCCCATCGCCCCCCTCCGCCGGCCCCGAGACCGGCGACAGGTCCAGGTCCACCAGGCCGAAGCCGTCGTCCGCGCCCGCGGGCGCCGCAGCGGGCGGCTGCTCGGCCGCGCCGGGCCACTCCGAGCCGACCGGCAGCGGCTGGTCCGCGGTGGACGCGTCCGCGCCGGCCTGCGCCAGCCCCTCCAGGGCGGCGCGCGCCTCCGCGTTCATAGGGTCCACCTGCAGCAGCTCGCGGTACCAGCGCTCCGCCTCGTCGCGGCGCCCCTGCCCCGCCGCCATCTCCGCCAGCGTGCGCAGGGCAATCAGGTTCTGCGAGTCGATGGAGAGGACGTAGTGGAACTCGTTGGCGGCTTCCTGGAAGGCGCCGCGGTCCGCAAGGCAGCGGCCCAGCAGCACGTGCGCGCTCAGGCCGGGGAACTTGCCGACGTTGTCGCGCAGGATCTGCTCCGCGCGCGCGGGCTCGCCCGCCTCGCGCCAGGCGCCCGCCAGCGCCACGAAGTACCGCCCGCGGTTCTGCTCGAAGCTGGCTTCGAGAGACTGGATGCGGGCCGCGAGCTCAGGGGACAGGTCGGGCATAAACGCAAGCGGCTGCGCGCGGAAACACGCCGAGGATGGAGGGGGTGACAGGGGACGCAACATAAATCTGGCCGGACGCCGGTGTCAACACGCCGGGCCCACGGGAGGCGGGTTGCGTGCGCGCCCGCGCGTAAATATCTTTGGCGGCTTCACTTGCCAGATTCCTGGCCCCCTCCGCCAACTTCCAGAGCACCGACCGGAGCCGGCTTCCTCCCATGATGCAGTTCATTCGCTCCCGCGCGGGCAAGTTCGTCGTCATCCCGATCATCCTGGCCTTCATCGGCTGGATGGTCTTCGAGATCGGCCGGGACGTGACCGGCGCCGGCGGCGGCCGCCCCGGCGAGGTGGGCACCGTCAACGGCACCCCCATCTCGCAGGACGCCTACGCCAACGCCATCCAGTCGCTGACGGACCAGGCCCGCCAGAACGGGCAGGAGATCAGCGCGGAGGTGCAGCAGCAGATCGAGGAGCAGGCCTGGAACCAGCTGGTGGCGGGCATCCTGATCCGCCAGGAGCTGGGCCGCCGCGGCATCCGGGTCACGGACCAGGAGGTGGTGTGGGCCGCGCGCAACGTGCCGCACCCCAACCTGTCGCAGCAGGAGATCTTCCTGACCAACGGCCAGTTCGACATCAACAAGTACCGCGAGTTCCTGTCGGGCTCCACCGTGACCCAGGAGATGTACCTGGGCCTGGAGGCGTTCTACCGCGACTGGCTGCCGCGCGAGAAGCTGGCCCGCCAGCTGGCCGCCGGCCGCTACGTGAGCGACGCGGAGCTGTGGCGCGCCTACCGCGACGAGACGGAGACCGCCACGGTGGACTACGTGTCGCTGGACCTGGCGCGCCTGGCTCCCCGCAGCCCGGCGGTGACGGACGCCGAGGTGCGGCGCTACTACGACGAGCACCGCGACGAGTTCGAGCGCGGCCGCGGCGCGCGGCTGAACGTGGCCATCATCCCGCTGACCACCACCGAGGCGGACCGCCAGGCCACCGTGCAGCGCGCGCGGGAGATCAGGGCGCAGATCGCCGGCGGGGCGGACTTCGCGGAGCTGGCGCGCGAGCACTCGGCGGACCCGTCCAGCGCCGTCAACGGCGGCGAGCTGGGCACCTTCCGGCGCGGGCAGATGGTGCCGGCGTTCGACTCCGCCGCCTTCTCGCTGCCGCTCAACCAGGTGTCGGAGCCGGTGGTCACGGAGTACGGCGCGCACCTGGTGCAGGTCACCGCCCGCACGGAGGACCAGGCCACGGCGCGGCACATCCTGCTGCCGTTCGAGAAGACGGAGGAGGAGCAGGCCCGGCTGGACGCCAAGCTCGACTCGCTGCAGAGCCTGGCGGAGACGCGCGGCCTGCAGACCGCGGCCCGCCTGACCGGGGCCAGCTACCGCCCGGGCATCCAGATCACCGACGAGGCGCCGTTCATCCCCGGCGCCGGGTCCGCGATGGAGGCGCTCAACTGGGCGCAGGACGAGTGGCTGGACCCGGCGCGCGAGCCGAAGGTCAAGCCGGTGAGCGACTCGTTCGAGAACGAGCAGGCGCTGTACGTGGTGGAGCTGGAGAGCTACCACGGCAGGGGCCGCACCTCGCTGGCGGAGGCGCGCGGGCAGATCCAGGCGCAGCTCGCGCTTGAGAAGCGCCGCGCCACCGCCCGCGCGGAGGGCGAGAAGCTGCTGGCGGCCATCCGCGGCGGGCAGACGCTGGAGCAGGCGGCGGCGGCCCGCGGGCTCACGGTCACGCGCACGCCGCCGTTCACGCGGGTGCGGCCCAACCAGGAGCTGGGGCAGGCCAACGCCGCGGTGGGCGCCGCGTTCGGCACCCCCATCGGCCGCGTCAGCCAGGTGGTGGAGACCGCCGCGGGGCTGTTCCTGGTGCGCCCGGTGCAGCGCACGGACGCCGTCCGCGCGGAGTTCGACAAGCAGAAGGAGTCGCTGCGGGCCCGCGTGGACCAGCAGCTCCGCCAGGGCGTGTTCGACGCCTGGCTGGACGCCGTCCGCGAGAGCGCCAAGATCCGCGACAACCGCGAGCGCCTGCGCCAGCGCCAGCAGCAGGGCCTGACCTGAGGCCTGGAGCAGGACGGCAGGTCGACGGGCGATGAACAACAACGAGGGCCCCGCTTCCCGGATGGGAGGCGGGGCTTTCTCGTCGGGCCGGCTCGGCAGGCGGTCGTCCCTCGCACAGGCATAGTGACATCGCCGGCGGTGCTCCGCGGGAGGCCCCACCCCCCCGCCCCCTCCCCCCGCGCCGCAACGCCGTTCACGCGCGGCGCCATAGCCGGTGCGCGCGGCGCGTGGAGAGGGGGAGAACTTCCCGGCGCGCCGGGAGCCCTACAACCCTCCCCCAGACTTGGGGGAGGGTGCGAGCCTAAGCGAGCGGGTGGGGGCGCCCGCCCTCGCGCCTGCCCATCGCTCACTGCGCAGAAGCCAACCGCCGACTCACGCGGAGCCGCGGAGGACGCGGAGGAACTGCGGGGGAAAACACGACGACCCTTCCCCGATCACTCGGAGAAGGGTCGTTGCTTTGTCGAGCCGTGTCAGGCGAGGGCGAGTAGATCGCCCCGCCTCAGCTCAGAGCCAGGTGCGCACGGCCAGGGCGACCACCAGCACCCCGAGCACGCTCAGGAAGTCCAGCCGCAGCACCAGCGGGCCGATGGTGAAGCCCACCGCCACCAGGTCGATCACCAGCGGGCCGAAGGCCGCGGCCACCGAGGTGGTGAAGAACTTCCGCGCGGAGCTCTGCGGCATGAAGCGGATGGCCAGCTCGGAGAGCAGCGCCCCCAGCACCAGCCCGATCAGCACCACCAGCACCAGCCGACCCGCGCGGCGGCGTGCACTCACGTTCATCTAGCCCCCACCCCGTTCAGCAGGAATCCCCGGCCCCACGCCCGGCGCGGCAGGCAAGGAGAGTGCCGCCACCACCCTAGCGGCGCCGCTCCACCGCGTAGACGATGCTGGCGCGCAGCGCGTCCAGCTCCGGCCCCTCCGGCAGCCCGCGCAGCGCGTCCTCCGCGCGGGCGGCGCACTCCAGCGCGGCCAGCCGCGCGTGCTCCAGCCCGCCGCGCGACCGCACCACGTCCACCACCGCGCCGATGCGCTCGTCGTCCGGCTCCGGGTCGGCGAACAGCGCGTCCACCGCGGCGCGCTCGCCGCGCGACAGCCCGGGCAGCACCGCGATCAGCGGCAGCGTGACCTTGTGCTCGCGCAGGTCCAGCCCGGTGGGCTTGCCCGTCACCCGCGAGTCCGCCGTGTAGTCCAGCAGGTCGTCGGCGATCTGGAAGGCCAGCCCCAGCTCGCGCCCGAAGCTGCGCAGCCGCTCGCGGTGCTCCGGCGCGCCGGTCAGCGCCCCCAGCTCACAGGCGGCGCCCATCAGCGAGGCGGTCTTGCTGTCGATCAGGCGGTAGTAGTCGTCCTCGCCGAAGTCCAGCGCGTCGTGGCTGGAGAGCTGCCGCATCTCTCCCACCGTCATGGCGTTGGCGGCGTGCGCGATCACCTCGATGGGCTCGATGCGGCCCAGGCGCGTGATCTCGCTGATGGAGCGCGAGTACAGGTAGTCGCCCATGATGATGGCCACCTGGTGGCTCCACAGGGCGTTCACCGTCGGCATCCCCCGGCGCAGCACCGAGTGGTCCACCGCGTCGTCGTGCACCAGCGTGGCCAGGTGCACCAGCTCGATGATGGCGGCCAGCGTCTCCGCCTCGCGCGTGGGCGCGCCGTCGAGCTGGTCGCACAGCAGCAGCAGCCCGGGGCGAAAGAGCTTGCCGCGGATCTTGAGCAGGTACTCGTTGACCGTCTCCACCGGCGCGAAGTCCGACACCACGATGCGCCGGATCTCGTCCACGACGGCGTCCAGGCGCTCCCGGATGGGGGCCTGGGTGTCGGCAAGGTGGGGCGTGGCGGCGGTGCGCAGCGTCATTCCGTGGGTGCGGTCCGGAGCCGGGAAAGTGCGCGGGGAACCTAGCTTAGGGCGCGCACGCTGTCAAAAATCACCCGGCCGCCAGCCCCGCGCGCAGCTGCCGCACGCGCTCGTCCGTGTCGCGGAAGCGGATGTCCACCGCCACCACGCGCTCGTAGTGCTCCAGCGCCTTCTCGGGATGGCCCGTGGCCTCCGCCACGCGCCCCAGCAGGTACAGCACGCCAGCCAGGTCGCCGTCGCCCGCGCTGGGAATGCGCAGCGCGCGCTCCAGCACGCGTCCGGCCACGGGGTACTGCCCCTTCTCCAGGAAGCACTGCCCCAGCAGCTCCAGCGTGGCCAGGGGGTTGGCCCCGCCGCGCAGCGCCACCTGGAACTCGGCGATGGCCTCGTCCACCAGGCCCATCTCCTTGAAGGCCACGCCCAGGTCGTAGTGGCTGGCGGAGTCCTCGACGTGGATGTTCTCCGCCACCTTGCGGCGGAAGAGGCCCAGCATCTCCGCGAAGTCCTTGTCCTCGTCGCCGCTGGGCTCCTTCTCCTCCACCACGAAGCGGGTGCTGGCCTCGCCGCCCTCCTCCTCGTCGTCCAGCACCAGCGCGCCCAGGTCCACGTACTCGGACGGCGCGGGCGGGGCCGGCGCGGCGGGCGCGCGCGGCGCCTCCGCGGCCGGGGCGGGGGCCGCGGCGCGGGCCTCCACGTTGTGCGGGTCCAGCTCCAGCACGCGGCGGAAGACGGCGCCGGCCTTGGCCTCCTCGCCGTGGCGGCGCAGGTGGCGGCCCAGGTCCAGGTACGCCTCCACCTGCGCGTGCGGGTCGCCGCCGCGGAAGGCGTACTCCACGCGCTTCTGCAGCAGCACGTGGTCGTCCGGGCGCAGGCCGATCAGCGCGGTGATGGGCCCCACGGCCTCGCGGTACATGCCCCGCGCGGCCAGCGCGCGGTGCGCCGCCTCCAGCACGCCCTCCACCTCGTGCCCCAGCCCGCGCGAGCGCAGCTCGCGCACGAGGTCGTCGCGCGCGTAGGCGTCCTCCGGCGCGCCGGCCACGTGCTGCCGCAGCGCCTCCAGCCGGTCCGGCCCCGCGGGGGCACGGGGCGCCGGCGGCGCGTCCAGGTCCAGCAGCGGCAGCTCGCCCGCGTCGTCCTCGTCCTCCTCGTCCGCCAGGTCCAGGCGGGCGCGGGGGGATGAAGGCTCGTCGTCCAGCAGGGGAAGCGGCTCGGCGTCCTCTTCGTCCTCCTCGTCCGCGCCGCCCAGGTGGGTGTGCTCGATCTCCAGCCCGCCCGCGATGCCGCCGCCGGCGTCGTCCGCCAGGTCGAACGAGGTGGCCTCCAGCCCGGCCAGCGGCGCCACGTCCCCCCCGTCCGCGTCGGCGGCGCCCGCGTCGACGGTGGCGCCGATCTCGAACTGCGGCTCCTCGTCGTCGGCGGGCTCCGCGGGGGCGGCGGGGCGGGGGCGCGCGTGCAGCCGCCCGTCGTCCAGCGCCGCCGCGAAGTCGTCGTGCGCGGGGCCGCGCGGGCGCACCAGCGGCGAGTCGTCGGCGTTGGGGTCGACCGCGCGGATCTGCTCGCGGATCTTCTCCGCCGCCTCCTGGTCGCCCACCTCCTGGTAGGCGCCGCGCAGGATGCGGAGCTGCTCGATGGCCTCGTCGCGGCGGCCGTGGGAAAGGAGCTGGTCCGCCAGCACGCGGCGGATGTCGCTGTCCTCGGGCGAGGTGTCGGCGAACTCCTTGAGCGCGGCGAACGAGGCGTCCAGCTTGCCCGCACGCCGCATGCGGTCCGCGTACTCCAGGAAGTTCTGGCGCGCGTCCGCGTAGAAGCCCGCCTTGGCGCTGATCTGGCCCAGCCGGTGGTACACCGTGGCGCGGCCGGGCACCAGCCGCAGCACCTTGCGGCAGAGGGCGATGGCGTTGTTGTAGAGGCCGGATTCCGTGTACGCCGCGACCGCCCGCTCGTACGCCTCCACCGCGCGGTCGGTCTCGCCGAGCCGCAGGTGCAGGTCGCCCACGCGGTTCCAGAGGGCGACGTCCATCTCGTCGCCCTCGCTCTCCTCCAGGATCTGGCGATAGAGGGTTACGGCCTCGCGCCAGTTGTCGCGGTTCTCCGCGGCGCGGGCCTGGTCCCTCAGCTTCGCGACGGTGGCCATCGGGTCCGGCGTGACGTGCGGCCGGGCGCCGCCGCGGCGGGCGGGCGGTTCCGGCTCAGAAAGGCGAGTGCGGAAAAGATAGCGGGCGCGCCAAACCCATACAAGCAAGCGCCGTGGGTGTGTGCGGCGCCGGTGCACTTGCTCCCATCGCTCTTTCCGACGATGCTGTATGCACGAGACCGAATCTCCCTCCACCCACACCGCGGGCGTTTCTCATGAAATTCCGGATCGAGGTGGAGCGCGAAGAGGACGGGCGCTGGATCGCCGAGGTGCCGGACCTGCCCGGAGTAATGGTCTATGGCGACGACCGCGCCACGGCCGTTGCCAGGGTCCAGGCGCTCGCGCTGCGCGTCCTAGCCGAGCGGCTGGAGCTCGGGGAGACCAGTTCCGAACCCCTCAGCGTCTCCTTCCTCGCCGCGTGAGCACGTGGCCCAGCGCGAAAGCACGGCGCGTGCTCGCGGCACTCCTGCGCATCGGGTGGACCGTCAAGCGGCAGGACGGCACCTCGCACCGCACCCTCGAGCGTCCGGGCTGGCCGGACGTCGTGTTCTCCTTCCACGACTCGGAAGAGATCGGCCCGCGCATGCTGGCGCGGATCGCAAAGCGGACCGGGTTGACTCCGGACGATCTCTAGCGCGGCACCCGCTTCTTCCCCGCTCGTCGCGATTGCCATCTTCGTGACGTGCGGGCAGGGCGTGGAAACCACGCGTGTGCGGGCGGGTACACGGCGCCCGGATTCCCGCCGGACCCCCTTCCCCCGGACCGCCATGCGCGCCGTCCCGCTCCTCGCGCTCGCCTGCCTGGCCGCCGCGCCCGCCCGCGCGCAGGCCATCGCCATCCCCCTGCGCTGCCACGGCGACTGCCCGCCGCCCGGCCGCCTGCCCGCCACGCTGACGCTGGACTCGGTGGACGTGTCCGCGACGCTGGAGAAGGGCAGGGCCATCACCTACGTGCGCCACGTCTTCAGCCACGGCACGGCGGGCAGCATCGACGCGGCGTTCTTCTTTCCGCTTCCGGCGGACGCCGTCCTCCACACGGTGAGCGTCTTCCAGGCGGGCGAGCTGGAGACGTACAACGAGTGGAGCCGGCCGGAGGAATCGCGGCTGATCCTGGACGGCCTGGCGCGCGCACGGCCCGAGTTGCGGGCGTACGCGGGCGAGCAACTGGTGCACGTCCACCTGCCGTCGGTGCCGCCGGGCGGCACGCAGCACATCCAGGTCGGCTACACGCAGCCGCTCGGCGGCGGGGGGGGTGCGATCGCGTACCGCTACCCGCTGGCCGCTGCACCCGCTCCCGCTGGCGACCTGGACATCGTGCTGACGGTGCGCACGGAGCACGGCTTCCGCGACCTCCACTCGCCCGGCCACGCGGTCCGGGTCGAGTGGGGCACCGAGATGGCGCGCTGCCCGCCCACGCACCGCTGCGGCTACCACGGCGTCATGTCGCACCGCGTGAAGATCGTGCGCTTCCACGGCGGCGCGGAGGCCCGCGGGCGCGACTTCGAGATCGTCTACGAGCCCGCGGGCGCCGGCGAGGCGGAGCCGCTGCCCTCCCTTCCCAGCGCCCGCGCGCCTACCGGCGGACGACGCGGACGGTCTGCCCCAGCCCCCGCAGCTCCGCGGCGATGACGGCGCCGGACGCGTCGCGTTCGAACGACAGCTCGCCGGGGCTCTCCAGGAAGAAGAAGGTGTCGGGCGCGCTGGCGCGCAGGCGCCGGCCCCGCCACCCGAGGTTGGGCAGCGACGCGGTCAGCATGCCCCCCTCCACGCGCAGCTCCACCACGAACGGCGGCCGCGAGCCCGTCTCCACCGTCGCGTAGCTGCCCGCGAGCTGCGCCAGCGCCGCCGCGTCGACGGCGACGGCGTCGCGCTCGCGCGGGCGCCCGCCCGGCAGCCCGTACTCGCGGGCGACGGCACGCAGGATCTCCATCGCCAGGGGGAACCCGGCGTCGCCGTTGGTCATGATGACCAGCCCCTGCCCCGTCTCCGCCAGCGCCGCGAAGTACGATTGGAAGCCGGCGTTGGACCCGCCGTGCTCGAACCAGAGCGAATCCGCCTGTCCGTTGACCCCGAAGCCCAGGCCGTACGCGCCCGCCTGCGTGGCCAGCATGAGCCGCGCGGTGGCGGGGGTGATCACGCGCCCCGTCTGGCCGGCGTAGGCGCGCTGCACCTCGATGGCCAGCCGCGCCAGGTCCGACGGCGTGGTCCACAGCCCCGCCGCGGCCTGCTCCGGGTAGGTGTGGTGCTTTCCGGGGATGGGCGTGCCGTCGTTGCGGTGCGCCGTGGCCGCCCGGGCCGCGCGCTCCGCCGGCAGCGGCTGCGCGTAGGTGCTGCGGTGCATGCCCGCCGGCGCCAGCACCTGCTCGCGCATCAGCTCCGCGAACGGCTTCCCCGTCACGTCGCTCATCAGGAGCTGCGCGATGGTGTACCCGCCGCCCGAGTAGCGCCAGAGCGCGCCGGGCACCGTGTCCACCCGCACCGGGCGCGTGTTGGCGGGCGCCGACCCGTCCAGCACCTGCACCACCGTCGGCACCGCCGCGCCCGCCGCGTAGCCCGGAAAGCCGTGCACCGTCGTGCCCGCCGAGTGGCTGAGCAGGCGCCGCAGCGTGACCTTCTCCGCCGCGGTGTGGGGACCGTCCGGCACCTTCCACGAGCGCAGCTTGACGTTCACGTCCTCGTCCAGCGACAGCACGCCCTGCTCCACCAGCCGCAGCGCCGCCACCGCCGCCACGGGCTTGCTGATGGAGGCGGCCTGGAAGAGCGTCGTGGTGTCCACGCGGACGCCGCTCCCCGCCTCCGCCTCTCCCCAGGCGCGCGCCCACTCGATGCGGCCGTCGTTGATCACCGCCACGCTCACGGCGGGCACGCGGTAGAAGCGGAGGCGCTCCTCGATGCTGAGCGGCGGCGCCGTCTCGCCGCGCACCTCGTGGTAGGTGCGCAGCCCGTTCTCCACGCGGCGGATGCGCTCCCCCACGTCCGGACCGGCGGCCGGCCCGCGGGCGGTTGCACACGCGGCGCACGCCAGCAGCGCGAGGAGGGCGGCGGAAGGGCGCAGCGCCGCGCGGAGGGATCGGTCTCGGGACATGGGCGGCGGGGGATCGAGGGAGATGAGAGGTGCGCGGCGCACGGCGCAGAAGCTACGCCGGTCCGGCGGCCCGGCGCGAACGTGTTCGCCGTGCCAACGAGCGCATGATGCAGATTGTATACAGTCCCGCCCGCTTGCTGCAACCCTCCGCGGCCGCTGCGAACTCCAATCACCGGTCCGTCGCCTCCTCGCCACCCTCTGGAGCCCCCGTGAGAATCCCCACCTGCCTGTGCGTGCTGCTGGCCGTCTCCGCGCGCGCTGCCCTGTCCGGCCAGAGCGGCCCATCACCCGCGCTGGCGGCGGACAGCCTGCGCGCGGTGGTGCAGGCGCTGGCCCACGACTCCCTCGAAGGCCGCGCCACGCCCAGCCCGGGACTCACCAGGGCGGCCGAGTGGCTGGCGGAGGGGTTCCGGGCGGCGGGGCTGCGGCCGGGCGGGCCGGGGGGATCGTTCCTGTGGGGATTTCCGCTCGCGGTCAGCAGCCTGGAGCCGGGCCGCGCCGGCATCCGCGTGGACGGCGGGCGGCCGTGGCGCTACGGCCACGACTGGCGCTGGGCGGGCGCGGCGGGGGCGCGGCCGCCGGTGGGGACGCTGCGCGGGCGCATCGTCGTGGTGCGCGGCCCGCTGGACTCCGCCTCCGTCGCGCGGCTGCCGCTGCACGGCCGCATCGTGATCTACGACATCGCGCGGACGGCGGACGGGCGCGCGGAGCCGTCCGCGTTCCGCAACGTGTTCGCGATGGTGGCGCAGGCGCCGCTGGCCATCCTCTTCGGCGCGGAGCGGGCGGACACGTCGTGGGCGCGCATCCGCGAGGACACCACCGCCCACAAGCGTGCCGCCCTGCCCGCCTGGGAGGGCTACGCGCGCACCTCGCCGCGCGCGGCGGACGCCATCGCCTTCCTGCCGTTCCTGGAGGTCAGCGACAGCCTGGTGCGCCCCTACCTGTCGCGCGAGCTGCGGCGGCTGGACGACAGCGTGAGCTACGCGGAGATGGACGCGGAGGCGGAGATCGTGTTCGAGCGGCGCATCGAGCGGGTGGAGTGGGCGCCGAACGTGGTGGCCGTGCTGCCGGGCAGCGATCCCGCGCTGCGGCACGAGTACGTGCTGTTCTCCGCGCACGTGGACGGCCTCGGCATCGACCCGTTCACGCGCGGCGACGACCGCATCCTCAACGGCGCGGACGACAACGCCTCCGGCACCGCCGTCCTGCTGCAGCTCGCGAAGGCGTTCGCCGCCGGGCCGCCCCCGCGGCGCTCGATCGTCTTCGTCGCCACCGCGGGCGAGGAGATCGGCCTGATCGGCAGCCACTACCTGGCCTCGCGCATCCAGCCGTGGAACGGGCGCGTGGTCGCCAACGTCAACGTGGACATGGTGGGCGGCGCCAACGGCCGGCTCTTCGTCGTCGGCTCTCCCGACGACGCCCTGCGCGCCGCGCAGGCGCAGGCGGCGGCGCGCGTGGCGGGGCGGCTGGCGGTGCTGGGGCGCGAGGAGGTGGAGCGCGAGTGGCCGGGCCAGGGGCTGGGACAGCGCTCGGACCACGTGAACTTCATCGCCGCCGGCATCCCCGCCGTGCACCTCTTCACCGGCCTGAACGAGCGCTACCACACCATCGGCGACGAGGCGGACGCCGTGGACTACGCCGGCCTGGCCGCCGTCGCGGAGCTCGCCTGGTGGATGGGGTGGGCGCTGGCGAGCGGCGTCTCACGGTAGAGTACGTGAACGGGGGATGCTCCTATCGAGACAATATTGACGAAGCCGCCGGACGCGACTAAGCTCGTCGCCCACACCCGCAGCCTCCATCTTTCCTTCATCGACACCGAGGGACCATCATGCCAGAGTACCATCCGGTGGTAGAGGAGCTCGTCGGCCTGATCCAGGCGAACGGCTGGGCGGATGACTTCGAGCAGGCCATTGCCCACGCGCAAACGTACAACATCCCCGAGCTGGACGACATCCGGAGCCTGGACGACTACCTGAAGTACATCGACAGCCTGCTCTACTGGGTTCCAATGGAGAACCGGCAGGGCCGCGAGGTCTACGACCACATCTGCAAGTTCTACTTCATCCTGGACCAGAAGCCGGTCAGGCAGCTCCAGAACAGGACCATTCCGCACGACACGGCTCCGCAGCTGACGGAGCTGTCCGCCTGGATGGTGTGCTACGCGCAGGCCATGGGACGTTTCTTGGACCAGCCGGAGTCGCTGACGCCGGAGTCGCTGCGGTCGTTCTACGACTCGCCCGCGTACAACATGGGCGAGTACATCCAACCCCGGGGTGGCTGGAGGACGTTCAACGAGTTCTTTGCGCGCAACTTCAAGCCCGGCTACCGCCCCATCGCCGCGGTGGAGGACCAGACGGTGATCGTGTCGCCGGCGGACTCCACCTTCGGCGGCCAGTGGGAGATCCTCCCCAGCTCCGGCGTGACCGTCAAGGACCTGCACTGGCAGATCAGCGAGCTGCTGGAGGGCAGCCCGTACAGGGACCGCTTCGTGAACGGGCAGTTCATGCACGCGTTCCTGAACACCACCGACTACCACCGCCAGCACGCTCCGGTGGGCGGCACCGTGGTGGAGGCGCGGGTGATCCCCGGCGCGGTGTACCTGGAGGTGGTGGCAGAGCCTGCGGGCGGCGGAAAGCACCGCATGCGGAAGGTGCGCACCTTCGATGCCCCGGACTCGCCGGGATACCAGTTCCAGCAGGCGCGCGGACTGATCGTGCTGGACACGCCCATCGGCCTGGTGGCCGTGCTGCCGATCGGGATGGCGCAGGTGTCGTCGGTGGTCATCACCGCCGAGGTGGGCGTCACGCTGCGCAAGGGCGAGGAGATCTCGTACTTCCAGTTCGGCGGCTCGGACATTGTCGTGCTCTTCGAGTCGCGCAGCAACGTCTCCTTCACCGCCCAGCAGAACGTGCACTACAAGGTGGGAACGCGCATCGCCCAGGCGTTCCCGGTGCTCTAGCAGCAGCGAACCACGCGGCCCCTGCCCCGCCGACGCCCCGATGGCCTCGCGCATCCAGCCGTGGAACGGGCGCGTCGTCGCCAACGTCAACGTGGACATGGTCGGCGGCGCCAACGGCCGGCTCTTCGTCGTCGGCTCTCCCGACGACGCCCTGCGCGCCGCGCAGGCGCAGGCCGCCGCGCGGGTGGCGGGGAGGCTGGCGGTGCTGGGGCGCGAGGAGGTGGAGCGCGAGTGGCCGGGCCAGGGGCTGGGGCAGCGCTCCGACCACGTGAACTTCATCGCCGCCGGCATCCCCGCCGTGCACCTCTTCACCGGCCTGAACGAGCGCTACCACACCATCGGCGACGAGGCGGACGCCGTGGACTACCCCGGCCTGGCCGCCGTCGCGGAGCTCGCCTGGTGGATGGGGCGGGCGCTGGCGTACTGAGCGGCACGCCCGCTCTGATGCGACGTGCGCCATGAAATGTCTTGCACTGTGTCCACGACGCTCATAACGTAGCAAAATCCGCTGCATCGACCTGCTTCATTCACGTTGCGTTCAGAGGAGGAAAAATGCCTGTCGACGGTATCTGGTACAACGAGCTGGGTTCGGTCATGACCCTCACCTCCGACGGAACGTCGCTGTCGGGCACGTACGTGACGCCGGTGGGAGAGGCGAACGGGACGTACACGCTGACCGGCTCGGTCAACACGGACACCGATCCGGCGCTGGGCTGGGTGGTGCTCTGGAACAACAACTCGGGGGACAGCAACAGCGTGACGACGTGGTGCGGCCAGTACTATTCGGAGCAGGAGGTGATCATCGCGATGTGGCTACTCCGTTCCGAGATGAGCGAGGGGCAGAACTGGGCCGCGACGCAGGTGGGCGAGGACATCTTCACCCGCATCTCCGACGGCGTGCTCCCGCCCGGGCTCGCGGCACTTCGCGCTCCCTCGCACCCGGCTGGGCTGGGTCAGTAGGGCATTCGCTTCCGCTATCCCGAACGGCAGCCGCGGGCCATCGCACCCGCGGCTGCCGTGTTTCTTCCGTGTCCAGCGCTCCACGGTTGACGGCCGGCGACGCACGGACGCAATGTTCGGCTCAGTCGCCGGTGCCCTCTCACCCCTCCCGTTGCACGCTCGCACCCGCAGATGCAGAGCACGTCGTGGCTGGCCGGAACGCGGTGGTACGTGACGGCGGAGAACCTGCTGGCCTACCTCACCGATCCCACGCTCACGCGCAGGACGCCCGTCGCCGACCAGACGCTGTGGTCGATCACCGCGGCGGAGGGCGGCGCGTTCAGCGGCACGTCGCGGACGCAGCTCTGGGTGCGGACGCCGGGCGGGATGCAGCCCCTGGGCAGCGGCGCCGGCAACGCCATGAGCGGCACCATCACGGACGAGGGCGAGATCACCATCGTCTTCACGCCCGACGACCCGGACCAGGCGCAGACCACCGGCTACGGCTACCTGCGCCAGGTGGACGGCGAGCCGCGCATGGAGATGCAGATGGCGACGGGCACGCAGTCCATCGCCAT
>DASTLD010000438.1:0-8874 GCA_035715345.1 Longimicrobium sp. | reverse complement strand
CTCCGGCCCCGGTGATGCAGGCGGCGCCGGTGCCTGCTCCCGCGCCCGAGCCGGCCGCTGCACCGGAGCCCGTCGCCGCGGCGGCGGCGCCGCCCCCCCCTCCGCCGCCTCCCGCGCCTGCGCCCGTGGAGGTTCGGGCGGTGCGGGAGCCGGACCTGGATCCGCCCCCGCCCGCGGCCGTGTGGGACGGGTACGACGTCGTGGAGGCGGCGCCGGCGGAGCGGGCGCCGGAGCCGCCGCCGGCGCCGGACGCGCCGCTGGAGACGGCGCGGGTCAAGCGCGCCTGGACCGTGGTGGTGGACGCGGGCGAGGGCGTGCCGCAGGGCACCGGGCGCCTGCTCAAGCTGGCGCGCCTGGAGGTCAGCGGGCGCACCGTGACGGTCGAGGCGCCGCCGGTGGTGCTGGGGCGCTTCGAGGGGCCCGGGGCCAGGCGCACGCTGGAGGCGGCGCTGGCGCGGGAGCTGGGGGGGCCGGTGACGCTGGAGTTCCGCGCCGGCGCCGCGCCCGCGGAGCAGCCCGGCGGCCACCGCATCACCGCGGAGAGCGCCCGCCGCGACCGCCTGGAGCGGATGATGGAAGGGGAACCGGTCCTCTCGGCGGCGGTAAAAGCGTGGAACCTGGAGCTGACCGACTGAGCGCGGGCTCCGCCCACCATTCCGGGGCGGGCCCGCGCGGCGTCGTTGCCCATAGTACCTTCAGCCCGCCCGCGGGGCGGCGGATGGCGAGATGAACAACAACAACTTCCAGCAGATCCTCCAGATGGGCCAGCAGGTGCAGGCCCGTCTTTCCCAGCTGCAGACGGAGCTGGGGCAGAAGACCGTCTCCTGCTCCAGCGGCGGCGGCATGGTGACCGCCACCGCCGACGGCCGCGGGCGCCTGCGCTCGCTGCGCATCGACCCCTCCGTGGTGACCGCCGGCGACCAGGAGATGCTCGAGGACCTGGTGATCGCGGCCGTCAACGGCGTGCAGGAGCGCGCGCAGCAGATGTACGAGGAGGAGATGCGCAAGCTCTCCGGCGGCATGTCGCTGCCGTTCAACCTGCCGGGCCTGTAGGCTTGTCCGTCATCGACGAGCTGGTGGGCGAGCTGGCCCGCCTGCCCGGCATCGGCCGCAAGACGGCGCTGCGCCTGGCCTTTCACCTGCTCAAGGCGCCCGAGGAGGACGCCCTGCGCCTGGCCCGCGGCATCGTGGACGTGCGCCGCAAGGTGCGGCCGTGCGCCACCTGCGGGAACCTGTCGGAGGCGGAGACCTGCGCCATCTGCGCCAGCACCCGCCGCGACGCCACCACGGTCTGCGTGGTGGAGGAGGCCAGCGACATCATGGCCATCGAGCGCACCGGCGAGTACCGCGGCCTGTACCACGTGCTGGGCGGCCGCCTGTCGCCGCTGGACGGCATTGGGCCCGCGGAGCTGAACGTGGACCCGCTGCTGCGCCGGGTGGGCGGTGGCGCGGTGCAGGAGGTGGTGCTCGCGACGAACCCCAGCGTGGAGGGCGAGGCCACGGAGCTCTACATGGGCCGGCTCATCAGCCCGCTGGGCGTGCGGGTCACGCGGCTGGCGCGCGGGCTGCCCGTGGGCGGCGACCTGGAGTACGCGGACGGCGTCACCATCGCCGAGGCGCTGGCGGGGCGGCGCGAGCTCTAGGCGGCGCGAAAGGAAGGTCGCGGAAGGGCGATGCCGCGGATGTCCCCGCGGCATTTTCTTTTTCGCGGCCCAGCCGTTAGTTTGTTGCCTCGCTCGCCCCAACCAGGCTCCCGACGGGTATTCTCACGCTGCATGGACAGCAAGCGAATCCTCCGCACCGCCGCATTCGCCGCGCTGGCGCTGGCCGCCGTCTCGGCGGTCGGCGTGCTGCTGGTGCGCGACCAGATCAGCCGCAGCCGCCGCGACCTGTTCAGCCCGCACCCGCTGCGGCGGCTGGCCGCGCTGGAGTACCTGGGCGGCGTGCCGGCCTCGGTCGATACCGTCCTCCTGCTGCGCGACTTCCTGGCCTGGGAGCGCCGCCCGCTGCTGCGCCGCCGCGCGCAGGCCGTGCTGGAGCGGCTGGAGGAGGGGCTCGCCACCCGGGTGCCCATGGAGGTCGGCTGATGGCGGGCGCCTCGAGCTGGTCGTTCGACGAGCGCGACTTCCAGCGCATCGACCGCCTGCTGCAGGGCTTTCTCTACGACTCCGGCGCGCGCTGCACCCTGCTGATCGACCGCACGGGCCAGCTGGTGACCACCGCCGGAGAGAAGCCGGAGTTCGACTCGGTGGCCTTCGCGTCGCTGGCCGCGGCGGACTTCAGCGCCAACGACCAGCTCGCCGCCATGATCGGCGAGACGGAGTTCAGCTCGCTCTTCCACCAGGGAGAGCGCGAATCGATGTACCTGGCCGACGTGGCGCGCCGGGTAATCCTCGTGGTCCTGTTCGACAACCGGACCACGCTCGGCATGATCCGGATCAAGGTGAAGGGAGTGGTGCGGGAGCTGTCGGAACACTTCAGCGAGATGTTCTCGCGCACGGCCAGCGCACCGGCCGCGCGGGTGGAAGCGGGCTTCGTGGACGAGGCCGAGGACGAGATCGACCGCCTGTTCGGCGATCTGTAAAGGAGGCCCGTCCATGTCGATGATCAACTACGCCTCGCGCGAGATCAACTGCAAGATCGTCTATTACGGCCCCGGCCTGTGCGGCAAGACGACCAACCTGGAGTACGTCTACGAGAAGGTGGCGCCCAACACCCGCGGCAAGCTGATCTCGCTGGCCACGGAGACGGAGCGCACCCTCTTCTTCGACTTCCTCCCGGTTGACCTGGGCGCCATCCGCGGCTTCAAGACGCGCTTTCACCTGTACACGGTGCCGGGGCAGGTGTACTACAACGCCAGCCGCAAGCTCATCCTCAAGGGGGTGGACGGCGTGGTGTTCGTGGGCGACAGCCAGGTGGAGCGGCTGGACGCCAACATCGAGTCCATGCACAACCTCTACGAGAACCTCTCGGAGTACGGGCTGGACCTGCGCGAGATCCCCTTCGTCATCCAGTACAACAAGCGCGACCTGCCCAACATCTCGTCGCTCGACGAGCTGCAGCGCGAGCTGAACCCCAACGGCGTGCCCCACTTCGAGGCGGTGGCCACGCGCGGCATCGGCGTGTTCGACACGCTCAAGGCGGTCAGCAAGCTGGTGATCAAGTCCCTCAGCTAGGCGGCGGCTTCCATGGCGTGGCGCAACCTTCCGAACGCGATCACGCTGGGCCGCATCGTGCTGGCCGCGGTGGTGGCGCCCATGCTCATGACGGACGACTTCGTCATGCGGCTGGGCGCCTTCATCGTCTTCCTGGTGGCCGCGTTCTCGGACCTGGTGGACGGCAAGCTGGCGCGCTCGCGCAACCTGATCACGGACTTCGGCAAGCTGATGGACCCGCTGGCGGACAAGCTCCTGCTCGGCGCCACGTTCATCCCCTTCTTCGTGCTCTCCAACTGGACCGAGCCGGAGAGCGGCTTTCCCTGGTTCAGCGGCGCGCATCCGCTCTGGGCCCGGGCGGTGCTCCCCTGGTGGATCGTGGCCATCATCTTCGGCCGCGAGGTCTTCATCACCGTCTTCCGGGGCTTCGCGGCAAAGCGGGGGGTGGTGCTGGCCGCGGGCAAGGCGGGCAAGCTCAAGGCGGTCTTCCAGAACATCTTCATCGGCGCGGCCATCTTCTGGTACGCCCTGCAGTCCGCCGCGCGCGAGAACGCGTGGGACTCGGGGCTGTGGAACACGTGGCAGTGGTTCCACTTCGTCTTCACCGTGGTCAACCTGGCGGTCGCGGTGGTGCTGACGGTCTACTCGCTCTACGTCTACCTGCGCGACTTCAGCACGCTCAAGCAGCCCCGCGCGGCGGGCTGAGCCGCGCATGAGCGAGCTGCGCGCCGCCGACGGCACGCCCCTGTACGTCCAGTCATGGTTGGCCGCCGCGCCGCGCGCGCACCTGCTGGTGTCGCACGGGCTGGGCGAGCACGGCGGCCGCTACGGCTCCTACACGGACGCGCTGGTCCCCCTCGGCATCTCCGTCCACGCGCTGGACCACCGCGGCCACGGCCTGTCCGGCGGCCGCCGCGGCCACGTGCGCCGCTTCCGCGACTTCGTGGACGACTTCGAGGCGTTCCGCCTCCGCGTCACCGCGGAGCACGCCGGCGGCCGGCCCGTGTTCCTGCTGGGGCACTCGATGGGCGGGCTCATCGCCATCCGCCACCTGCAGTCGTACCCGGGGGCGCCGTGGGCGGGGGCGATCCTGTCCTCGCCGCTGGTGGGCGTGGGGGTGCAGGCGCCATGGTGGAAGGTGGCGGCGGCGGGGGTGCTGTCGCGCATCGCGCCGGCGCTGCGGCTGGGCAACGAGATCGACGCGGCGGACCTGTCCAGCGCGCCGGGCTACGCGGAGGCGTACCGCGCGGACCCGCTGGTGCACCCCTACATCACCCCGCGGCTGTACACGGAGATGGTCTCCGCCATCGGCGCGGCGTTCGCGGAGCGCGAGCGAATCCGCCCGCCGCTGCTGGTGCTGTCCCCGCAGGCGGACCGCATCGTGCTGCCGGCGGCGGTGGGGCAGTGGGCGGAGGGGATGCACGGCGACGTGGAGCTGGTGCGCTACGACGGCTTCCGCCACGAGAGCCACAACGAGGTGGAGCGCGCCCGTGCGGTGGGCGATGTGGCGCGCTGGCTGGAGCGGCGCATCGGGTGACGCGCCGGACGGGGGCGCCTGCCAATCCGGCACGCCGGGGCTGGCACCCGCGTTGCGAAACCTTCGTTTGCCCGCGCGCGTTCAGCCGCACGCGGGCTTCAACGGATTTTTACGGGTTCCCGGGATGATGGATCAAGACAGGCACGACGACGGGCAGCAGGACGGCGCCCCCGAGGCGCAGGCGGACGGCCAGACGAACGGCATCGACCCCGGCGCCGACGGCCAGGCGCAGGGGGATGGCGACGCCGGCGCGGGCGGGCCGGCGGAGGCCGCGGCGCCCCCGGCGGCCGAGGGGGACAGCGGTGGGGACGAGGTGCAGTCGCTGCGCGAGCGGCACCTGCGGCTGGCCGCCGAGTTCGACAACTACCGCAAGCGCGTGGAGCGCGAGCGCGCGGAAGCCTTCGTGCGCGCGCAGGCGCAGCTGGCCGGGCGGCTGCTGGAGCCGCTGGACGACCTGCAGCGCATCGCGGACTTCGACCCCGCCACCACCTCGTCCGCCGCGCTGCACGAGGGCGCGGAGATGGTGGAGCGCAAGTTCCTGCGCGCGCTGGAGGCCGCGGGCGTGGAGCTGATCGAGGCGGAGGGGCAGCGCTTCGACCCCACCGTCCACGAGGCGCTGACCACCGTGCCCGCGGAGACGGCGGAGGAGGACGACACGGTGGCGCAGGTCTACCAGAAGGGGTACCGCTTCAAGGGCGTGCTGCTGCGCCCGGCGCGCGTGGTGGTCAAGAAGCACCAGGGTTGATGCGGAGGGCCGCCGCGGCGCGGCCTTCCTTCACGATACGGCTCCGATGGCGACACAGACCAAGGACTTCTATCGCGTGCTGGGCGTGGCGGAGAACGCCACCCAGGACGAGATCAAGAAGGCGTACCGCAAGCTCGCCAAGCAGTACCACCCGGACGCGAACCCCAACGACGCGGCCGCCGCGGAGCGCTTCAAGGAGATCTCCGAGGCCAACTCCGTGCTGTCCGACGAGGACAAGCGCAAGCAGTACGACCAGATGCGCAAGCTGGGCGCGTTCGGCGGCTTCGGCGCGGGCGGCGGCTTCCGGCCGGGGTCGCCGCGCGGGGCCGGCGGGGCGCCGGGGCAGGGCGGCAGCTTCAGCTTCGAGGACATCGAGTTCGGCGGCCTGGGCGACATCTTCGGCTCCATCTTCGACTTCGGGAAGAAGCGGGGCCGCCCCGGCGGCGGCCCGGAGCGCGGCGAGAACATCGAGTACTCCGTGGAGGTGCCCTTCCGCACCGCGGTGCGCGGCGGCAAGGTGATGGTCACCATCCCCATCACCGAGGACTGCGCGCAGTGCGGCGGCAGCGGCGCCGCGCCCGGCGCGACGGTCAACACCTGCCCCGAGTGCAAGGGCGCCGGCACGGTCACCTTTGGCGCGGGCGGCTTCGGGGTCACGCGCCCGTGTCCGCAGTGCGGGGGCAAGGGCAAGGTGCCCAGCGAGCCGTGCCCGGCGTGCCAGGGGCTGGGGCAGGTGCGGCGGCAGCGGCAGGTGGAGGTGGCGGTGCCGGCGGGGGTGGACAACGGCAGCAAGCTGCGCCTGTCCGGGCAGGGCGAGAAGGGCGCGGCCGGCGGCCCGCCGGGGGACCTGCTGCTGACCTTCAAGGTGCAGCCGGACCGCTTCTTCGACCGCGACGGGCTGGACGTGCACTGCACCATCCACGTGAACCTGGCCCAGGCCGTGCTCGGGTCCAAGGTGCGCGTGCGCACGGTGGACGGGCAGTCCGTGGTGCTCAAGGTGCCCGCGGGCACGCAGCCCGGGCGGCGCTTCCGCATCAAGGGGATGGGGGTGGAGAAGGCCGGCCGCCGCGGCGACCAGTACGTCAGGGTGCAGGTGGACGTGCCCGACGAGCTGGACGAGAACGCGCGCAAGGAGTTCGAGGAGTTCATCGCCGCCGCAGGGCTGCGGCACTGAACTGCAGTACGAGGTACGAAGTACGAAGCGATCAGGCCGATGCGCGGGAAACCTGATGCATGCGCTGATCAACCAGGCACTTGGCACTAGGCACTTGGCACTCGCAGATGAGCCAGACCTTCACCGACGACGACCTGCTCACCTGGGAGGCGTTCGCCTCGGGCGGCAAGTACGGGCTGTCCGTGCGCCCCAAGGTGATCTTCCACTGCCTGAGCGACCGCTCGCTGCGCCCGCGCTACGTGGAGCTCCCCGGCGACGAAGCCGACGCCGAGGAGGTCGTCCACGAATCCCAGGTCAACCGCCTCCAAGAGCTACTAGGGCAGTCGAAGGAGCTGGAGTAGGCGCCGAAAAAGCCTCACGCAGAGACGCAGAGGACGCAGAGAACAGATCAGTTCTCCGCGTCCTCTGCGTCTCTGCGTGAGATGCTGTTCTCAGAGGAGTTTCTGGAACTCCTCCGGCGTCAGCCCCGCGTCGCGGACGATGCCGCCCATCGTGAACGCATTCACCGGGTTGTGCCGGGGGATGGTCACGACGCGGATTCCATCGGTCATGATGATGTGCTTCCCCTGCCGGCCGATCCAGAAGCCTGCCTTCTCCAGCGCCCGGACGGCTTCCTTGTGGTTGATGCCCGGAATCTTCCCCACGTCAGGCGGCGACCTCTACCTCGCGGACATCGGCCCCGGCCGTGAGATCGGCGACGACCTGGAGGTATTCCCGGATCGCGTCGCGGATGTTCTCCAGCGCCTCCGCTTCCGTCTCTCCCTGCGACCAGCAGCCGGGCAGACCAGGGCAGCTTACGCTGTAGCCTTCCTCGGACCGCTGCAGCACCACCTTGTAGGTCATCGCGGTATCCCTGCTGAGTTTCGATCGTGCGGTGAAGAAATCTACGCCGCGATGCGGCCGCCTCCAAGGACGACGCTGTCGGCGAAGATCACCGCCGACTGGCCGGGGGTGACGGCGCGCTGGGGCTCGTCCAGGGCCAGGTGGATGGCGCCGTCCGCGATCGCCTCCACGCGCGCGGGGACGGCGGGGGCGCGGTGGCGCATCTGCACGCGCACGCGGTCGCCCGGGCCGGGCGGGGCGGCCAGCCAGTTCAGCTCGCCGATGGACACGTCACCGCGGTGCAGCTCGGCCGCGCTGCCGACCACCACCTCGCGCGTCCGCGGGTTCGAGCCGATCACGTAGAGCGGCAGCCCGCGCCCGCCGCCCAGTCCCTTCCGCTGGCCCACGGTGTAGCGCGCGTACCCCTCGTGCTCGCCGACCACCTCGCCCGTGGCCGTCACCAGCTTGCCGGGGGAGAGGGCGGGGTGCTCCGGCCCCAGCTTCTTCTCCAGGAAGTCCACGTAATTGCCGGAGGGCACGAAGCAGATCTCCATGCTCTCCGGCTTGTCCGCCGTCACCAGGCCCAGCGCGCGCGCCTTGTCGCGCACCTGCGGCTTGGTCAGCTCGCCCAGCGGGAACATCAGCCCGGGCAGCAGCTCCGGCGGCAGCGCCCACAGGAAGTACGACTGGTCCTTCTTCTCGTCCAGGCCGCGCAGCAGCACGGGCTCGCCGCGCGCGCCGGTGCCCATGCGCGCGTAGTGGCCGGTGGCGATGTAGTCGCAGCCGAGCATGCGGCCGCGGCGCAGCAGGTCGCGGAACTTGGTGTTGCCGTTGCAGCGCACGCACGGGTTGGGCGTGCGGCCGGCGGCGTACTCGCTGACGAAGTCGTCGATCACGTCGCGCGTGAACTCGCGCTCCACGTCGAAGACGTAGTGCGGAATGCCCAGGCGGTCCGCCACGCGGCGCGCGTCCAGGATGCCGTCCAGGCCGCAGCACGTCTTGGACGGGCCGTTGTCCTGGCCGTCGCCGCCGGAGTAGCAGAAGGTCTTCATCGTCACGCCGACGACGTCGTGCCCCTGCTCCACCAGCAGCGCCGCCGCCACCGACGAGTCCACGCCGCCCGACATGGCGACGAGGACGTTGCGCTTCTCCATCTTCCGCGAGTGCTCCGGTTCCGATCGATGAGGGAAATCGGGGCGATGATACACCGATGCGGGGATTGCGTGCGGCGCCCCCTCCTCTCCCGTCCGTCTTCCCTAGCGGATGGGGGCGGGGGGGAGCGTGTTCGCTCGTGTAGCGGCGGTCTGCGCGGGGAGGCCCCACCCCCCGGCCCCCTCCCCCCGCGCCGCACGAAGTTGGGTCAGCGGCGCGGGTGCTCGTGCGCGCGGCGCGTGGAGAGGGGGAGAACTGCCCGCGTGGTAGAACCAATAACCCTCCCCCG
>DASTLD010000437.1:0-31632 GCA_035715345.1 Longimicrobium sp. | reverse complement strand
GCCCCTCCACCACCTGCAGCGTCATGGGGCTGTCCGCGTGGTGCGTGCCGATCACGTCGCCGCTGGCCATGGCGGTCAGCACCAGGCGCAGACGCCCGTTCTTGGCCAGCGTGCGGCCCGCGCGGCCGCTGCGCTTGTAGGCGTCCTCGCCGCGGAGCTCCTGGATGTGCTCCGCCAGGTCGAAGGCCAGCACGGGGCCCGTGAGGGATCGGTTGATCGACGACATTTCCGGCTCCGGTCCTTGTGGCGATGGGGATCGTACGGCGTCTCGGCTGCGCGCCGGGGCTGCAAGGACGGGACCGCTCAGAACCATGCCACGAAGCCCACGTACCACCGCCCCTCGCCGCCGTCGCCCGGCCAGACGTACTCCGCGGAGACGGCGTCCTCGAACAGGCTGAGCCCCGCGCCGTACGACCAGCGCACCCCGTCCGTCTCGCGCGCCAGCAGCCGGTCCAGCGACGCGCGCGAGCCCTCGCCCACCTCCGCCCATCCCGCGTCGCCCGACAGGACCAGCGCCGGCCGCAGCGGCGGGAACAGCAGCACGCCGGCGCGGAACAGCGGCTCGCTGGTGTACGGCGGCAGGTGCAGCAGCAGCCGCCCGCGGCCCAGCGCCGCCGTGGTTCCGCCGAACTCGTTGCGCGCGTACCCCCGCAGCCCTTCCGTGCCCCCGAAGCGGAAGATGAACTGCGGCGGCGCGTCGCCCACCACCACACCTGCGTCCCCGCGCAGCGCCAGCGTCAGGTAGCGCGACGTGCGCCGCGACGAGAGCAGCGCCGTCACCCGGCCGATGCGGAAGTCGCCGAAGCCCGCGTCCGCGGCGAGCTGCGCGATGGTGCTGTTGCCCAGGCCGAACGCGCCGGTGCCGCGCGCGTAGCGCAGCAGTCCCTCCGCCGCCGCGTGCGTACCCGGGCGCGCGCTGAACACCTCCGGGAAGTCGCCCGCGCTGCCGAACAGCGAGCTCTCCGTGTTGCGGGTGACCGAGTCGTGCCGCTCCGCGCGCGCGCCCAGGCGCGCCGTCCAGCTCCCGCGCCGGCGGATGGCGTACGCCTCCAGCCCGGTGGCGTCGTAGTAGTCGCGCACGTCGTAGCCGCCCAGCGCCGCGCCCAGCGCGTACCCGATCTCCCACTGCAGCGGCGCGCGGAACGAGGTCATGTCGCGCAGGCGCCGGTACGCGCCCGCCGTGGCGCTCCAGCGCGGCACCGTAGGCGGCGCGTCGCGGTTGGGGTGCCACTGCCAGGCCAGCTCGCCGCGCGCGGTGCCCTCCGCGAAGGCCCAGCCCCCGTGCGCGTACACGTGCCAGTCGCGGCGGTCGGGGTCGCGCGGCTCCAGGCGCATGCCCAGGCCCACGAACGCGCCTTCCACGCGGTTGTAGCGGAACAGGTGGCCGCTGTTCTCGTAGCGCAGCGCCACCTGCGTGCCCTCCAGGCGGCGCGGCGGGCGCACCTGCTCGCGCAGGTCCGCGAAGTCCGCGATGTCGGGCGGCGCCAGGTCCGTCCCCACGCCGGGCCAGTCCGCGAAGGCCCCGCCGCCCAGGCTCCACACCAGCCGCGTTCCCGCGGAATCCGGCCGCCAGCCGGTGTTCAGGTCGAAGCGCGACAGCATCGTGATCACGCGGATGGCCGCCGACCCCCCCACCAGCGGCGACGAGATCTGGATCTCCCGCCGCTGGCGCACGGGCAGCCAGTAGCGCCCGCCCACCAGCGCGCTTTCCAGCTCCAGGAAGGTGCCCGTCTCCGTGACCACGAATCGCCCGCCGCGCTCCACGAAGCCGAAGCGCGCGCGGGCCACGGCGGCGCGGTCCAGGTCCACCCAGAAGGTGCCCGCCACCAGCCGGTAGTCCGCCGCCTCCGCCAGCGCCTCCGGCCGCGGCCGCACGCGGATGGGCACAAGCGTCGTGGCACCCTCCTGCGTGCGCACGCGGGTGGTGTCGCCGGTGGTGTAGGTGTAGAAGTCGATGCCGCGGTAGGAGAACGGGTGGATGGCGCGCGCCAGGCGGGCGCTCTGCGCGGGCGTGGCGGCCAGGGAGAAGACGTTGATCGTGTTGCCGTACAGGTGCGGCACGATCCACGGCGCCTCCAGCATGGAGCCCACCGTGTACGGCGCGGGCGCCAGCAGCTTGACCCGGTGCCCGCGGATGGTCTGCAGGATGTCGCCCGCGCGGTCCCAGCGCACCTCGCCCGCCACCTCGTCCACGGTCACGGGCAGCTCGCCGCCCTGCGCCGTGTCCGACTGCAGCGACAGGTAAATGGCGGCGTGCATGTCCGCGCGGTAGTCCGCCAGCTCCTCCGGCACGTTGGTGCCCGTGCGGATCACCCGCAGCACCAGCGCGTGCGTGCCGGGCGAGTCGAAGACGCTGTCCGCGCGCGACGCATCGCCCGCGCGGACACTGTCGCCGCGGGTGATGCGCAGGGTGTCGCCGCGGCCGATGCGGATGGTGTCGCGCTGCGCGTGGAGCGGCGCGGCGCCCGCCAGCAGCAGGAGCGCCGCGCCGAGTGTGGCCTGGAGTCTCATCCGAACCCGTCCCGGTGTTGCGTTGCGGCGCGGCTCGAACCCGCGCCGGAAGCCCCGGAACTGGCAATCCGCGCGCCACTTAGCCGTTTCCCGCCTCCCGGCGCCGCACCGCCGCGCCCAGTTCCGGGCGGTTGGTGATGACCGCTCGCACCCCCGCGCGCACCAGCCGGCGGATCTCTGTGGGGTCGTCCACGGTCCACACCACCGCCGCCAGCCCCTCCGCCCGCAACTCGCCGAGCACCGCGGGCGTGGCGATGGGCAGGTGCAGGCACACGCCCTGGACGCCGAGCGTGCGCAGGCCGGCGCGCACCTCGTCGTCCCAGCGCTGCGTCAGGAAGAAGCGCGCGGCGTCCGGCGCCACCCGCCCCACCTCCGCCACCACCTCCGGCAGGAACGAGGAGAAGAAGGTGCGCTCCATCACTCCCGCCGCGCGGATGGCCCCGGCCGCCGCCTCCTCCGCGCCCGGCGACTTGATCTCCACGTTGAGCCAGGCGCCGCTCTCCGCCGCCCACGCCGCCGCCTGCTCCAGCCGCGGCACCGGCTCTCCCCCGGCGCGCGCCCGCGCGATCCGCTCCCACGGCAGCGCCGCCACGGACCCGGTTTCGTCGGTGGTACGGTCCAGGGTGGGGTCGTGGATCACCACTGCCACGCCGTCGGCGGAGGGCTGCACGTCCAGCTCCACGCCGTGGGCACCCGCCTCCACCGCCCGCCGGAAGCCGCGCATCGTGTTCTCCGGCACCTCGAACGGCGCCCCGCGATGGCCGAGGATGAGAGTTGTGAGAGGCAAGAGCCCTACGGGTGTGGTAAGAGGGAACCGCGGAGCGCTGGAATCTGCACAATCGCATCCAGCAGCTCGTCAGTGAGTGCGACCGCCGCCTCGTGCACCTCTCTGCTCACGGGGTGAGGATGCGGAAAGGGTCCGGCCACCCGGGGCCGCAAGCCGAGCATCTCCTTCGCTTCCTCGACTTCCTGGTGCTCTTCCCGCTGCTGGGCAATACGGAGTGCCTCCATTGCCGCTACCGTCACGCGTTCAGGATCACCCAACATTTCGGCCCCCCGCGCGAGGTGTACGAGCGCCGCCGCCCCGCGGTGGTACGACGGCGCGCAATCAAGCAACTGCCAGGTGGATTGCCACGCCGACAGAAAATCGAGCCGCCGGTTTGCTGCTCCCGCGATACGGGCGACCGTAGACGTTGCCAACATTTTGTTTGCGCCTGTCAGTTGATCTGCGATAGCACGCAACAATGGCAACACGCGGAGCGGATCCGAGTGTGTTCCCAAGAACAGCGCGACATCATGAGCGAAATGCACCAGCTCGGGGTGATAATTACCATACGCACGAAGTGCAGATTGCGCGTACTCGACGGCTGTGCGGATAGAACCGTCAGTCGACTCGATGCAGAACAAGTTGTGATATGCCCTTCCTTTTACCTCCCAGACACTATATCGGCGAGCCACCCGTAGTGTGGCGCGCAGCATCAGCCGAGCAGCGTCACCCTCGTACCGCTGGATGTGCATGACAGCGAGACCGAGCAAAGCGAGAGCGTAACTATGGGGGTCCCGGCCGTCTCGTCCGAGACTCAGAGTACGTTTGAACCACAACTCTGCACGGATATAGTCCGCTGTACGGCATGCGAACAAGCCTGCACGATAAGCATGAGCAGGACAAACCGGGTCCGCACTTACCGCCCGAAGCGCAGCGGAGAAAGCAGTCCTTTGAAACCCGCGTGTGTGTGCCCATTCGGCGAGCCTCTGGCAGTTCGCCGCAATCTCAGCACTGTGTGGACGCGAAGCGTCGAGCACCTTGGCGAGCGCTTGTAAGCATTCTTTCAACACCTCGTCATGAAGGGAAGCCAAGAGAGCGTGCCTCGTAGACAGGCTCTCTGGAGCAAAGAAAGAGGTTCCAGCGTGGTCGCTCAACGACCACAGATCGATGTCACGTAACGACTGCCAGATGACAAGTCCATCAACTGAGGGAATCTCATCCAGAACGGGAGCCGCGTCGAATGTACCCGCACTTTCTCCCAGCCCCGGGACAAGGGTCCAGGGCCGGGGCCCTCGTGCGATTCGTGAAGATGAAAGGTCGCTACGATGCCGTGGCACCATGAGAGGATCGCTGAAGGGCTATGAAGAAACGTCAGCCAACGATGGTCAGCGCTAGAGAACTGAACACCCCAGCTAACCGCGTTTCACGACACCGCGAGGCGGGGGTGACTCGCTCAGAGCGGCCACCAGCTCACTCGCCCACTGGTCGGCATTTGCGCACTGCGTGGGCGTCTCCTCCGCCGCGGGTGCATCCTTGCTCTTGCCCCTGGCCGCGGCTCGCAGATGCGCAAGCAACTCCTCCGCTGCGAGCCGCTCCTGCGCCTCACCGCGCCTCCTTGCGACGGTCAGCGCCTGCGACGCCGCCATCTCCACGCGCACGGACTGCCCGAGCGCGGCTGCCCCGTGCGCCAGGTTGACCAGGGCCTCCGCGACCCGCTCGGTCGCCAGCCGGGTCTGCACCATCCGCCACACTTCACCCCAGGCCGTTTCGAAGATCTCGGTCTCTCCCGCCCCTCCGGCCGCCCTCGCGATGCTCGAGGTGACGATCATCCGCTCGACGTGCCGCTCGAAGTGCGGGGCGAGCGCGCACAGGACGGGAAGCGCGCGGTGGAACTGCTTCTGGAGAACCCAGTGCCAGGCCACGTCGTGGGCGAGCGCGGGGAGGCGTGGATGGCTGGGGCCGTAGGCGCGGTAGGCGGCCTTGGCGTACCCCTCGGCCAGCGCGTGCTCTCCCGCGGTGGCCTCGATGCAGAACAGGTCGTGGAAGGCCATCGCCTTGACGCCCCACAGGCCGTGGCGCCGGGCGGTGCGGAGGGCGCGGGTCAGGCGGTTGCGGGCGGCGGCGCCGTCGCCGCGCTGAATGTGGATGTTGGCGATGCCGATGTGCGCCATCCCGTAGTGCCGCCAGTCCCTCTTCCGCCGCGCGAGCGCCAGGCACCTGCGGAACCACGTGTCCGCGCGCTTGTAGTCCGCGTTGCGCCGCGCCAGCAGTCCCACCAGGTACGCCGCCCCCGCCGCCTCCGGCGCCGCCATGGCGCAGCGCTGCGCGAACGCCACGGCGGTGCGGGGCAGCCCGGTGTCGCTGGCCCAGGTGGACGCCTCTTCGCACAGGTCCGCCACCTCCTCGCCGCGGAGCCTCATGGGGCGCTGCAGCACCACCGCACACGACTCCGCGATGCGGCGCACCACGCCGTCCGGCTGCCGCTCCAGCCACCGCTGGCGCTGGTGCAGCGCCCCGTCCGCGAAGATCACCCCGCGGTGCGCGCGGTCCGCCGAGGTCCACAGGTCCACGTCGCGAAGGCACTGCCACAGCAGCAGTCCGGACTCGTTCCCCAGCTCCTCCAGGATGTGGAACCCTTCGAACGGCTCGGACAGCACCAGCAGCCCGGGAGGGACCATCCAGGGGCGCCGGGGGCGGATCTTGAGCCGGCTCTTCTGTCGCGACATGACGGGCTCCGCGCATGCTGGGCGTGGACGAGTAAAGACGGGAAATCCACGTTAATGGGCGCAAAACCGCCCCACCAGTGGACAGAGTGAACAGGTCCGGAGACTGGCGTTTTAGGCGCGTGCAAAGTCCCGCGCGGAGCGCACGGGAAAGTAGCTCAGGTTGGGCGGAGGATCAGCGGGCGGGGACCCAGCGCGGCAGCCAGTCGGCGCCGGGGGAGCGGACGAGCGGCCGGGCGCCGCGCCCGTCGGCGCGCACCAGCCACACCTCCGCATCGCCTTCCGCCTGGCGTGTGTAGGCGATGAACGCGCCGTCCGGCGACCACGCGGGGGTGGAGGCGCGCTCGCCGGCGGGGGTCAGGAAGGAGACGTTGCCGCGCAGGTCCGCGGCGGCGATGCGGGAGGCTCCGCCGCGCGCGCGCAGGGTGAAGGCGATGCGTCGGCCGTCGGGAGACCAGGCCGGCTCGGCGGCGTCCGCCACGGAATCGTGCAGTGCGGGGGCCAGGGGGCGCAGGCCGGAGCCGTCCGGCTGCACCAGAAAGAGGCGGTCGCGGCCCTCGCGGTTGCTCAGGAACACGAGCGTGCGCCCGTCCGGCGACCAGCGCGGGCCCCAGTCGTCGCGGTGGAAGGCGGTGATGCGCCGCTGCGCCGCGCCGTCCGCGCGCATCACGTAGACCTCCGCGTCGCCGTCGCGGCTGCTGACGAAGGCGATGGAGCCTCCGTCCGGCGACACCTCCGGCTCGAAGCTGCCCTGCGGCGCGTGCGTCAGGCGGCGCAGCCCGGAGCCGTCGCGGCCGATGCGGTACAGGTCGCGGAAGCTGGCGGTATCCGATTCGAACGCCAGCCAGCTCCCGTCCGGCGCCCACGCCGGCGAGCGTACGCGCGCGCTCACCAGCCCCAGCGGGCGCGCGGCGCCGCCGTCCAGTGGCAGCACGCTCATCCGCTCGCTCTGCGCCGCCCCCTCCCCGGCCACCGACACCACCAGCACGGCCGCGCCGTCCGGCGCCACGGCGGCGGGATAGTCGGCGGAGGCGGCGCGCGTCAGCCGGCGCGGGGGGCCGCCGGCGGGGCGGACGGCGTACACCTCCGCCTGCCCGTCGCGCTCGGAGACGAACAGGACCTCGCCGCCCGGCGCCGCACCACCCCGCGAGCAGGCGGACAGCAGGGCGGCGCAGGCCAGGAGCGCGTGGATCGGCTTCAACGGGCGACGGGAGCGGGTGGGGACGAACGGACGCGGCCGCGGGGAGCGAACCGGCGCACGAACCGGTCCCATCTCCCCGCGGCCGCTGCCGTCCAGCCGCGCGGCGTCAGCGGATGCGCACGGCGTCGGCGATCACCACGTAGCCGGTCGTGGTCCAGCGCGACAGCACCACGCGGTTCCACCCGGCGGAGAAGCTCCAGGTGCCGATGGCATTCCACTGCCCGCCGTTCGCCTGCTGGTTCACGCTCACGCGGCCCACCTCGGCGCCCGACGCGTTGTAGGCGATGAACGGCGCCGCGGGCGCGCGGTTGGTGCCGGCCACCCACCAGGCATCGATGGTCTTGGTGGCCGCGGCGGGCAGGTAGAAGTAGAAGCTGGCGCCGTCGGACACGGCCGCGGTGGTGGCGTAGTAGTAGCCGCTGCCGTAGTAGCCGGCCGACGAGCCCGACACCCAGTTGGTGGAGAGCTGGATGTAGCCCTGCGAGGTGTTGTTGTTGGCGTTGTTGCTGTCCACGATCAGCGCGCTCGTGGATCCGCAGTGGCTGTTGATGCGGTTCATGTAGTCCGTCCACGGCCAGTTGGGGCCGGGGTCGGTGCGGTTGTACGGCTGCAGCTGCCCGTGCGCCACGTAGTGGTAGCGGTCGCGGGGAATGCCGTGGGCCTTGCTGATGTCGCAGGACAGGCGCGCGGACGCGTCGATCTGCGCCACCGGAAAGCTGGTCTGCGACGCGAAGCCGCCGTGCTCGATGCCGACGGTGAAGTGGTTGCTGGAGTAGCCGTTGCGCCAGCACTCGTGGCTGCTGTTCAGCGAGCAGTCGTAGGTGGCGGCGATGTGCCAGGCCCGGTCGGACTCGCGGACGAGCTGCGAGATCTCGCCGCCGTCCTCGCGCACCACGTAGTGCGCGCTGGCGCCCGCGGACGAGTTGGTCAGCCAGCTCCAGCAGCTCGTGTACGACCCCTCGCAGGTGTGGATGATGACCATGTGCACCTGGCCGATGTCGCCCGCGGGACGCGCGTTGTAGTTGGGCGACGGCCGCCAGATGGTGCCGCTGACGGGATAGTCGGGTGCGACGGCCAGGGCCGCGCCGTCCTCCGGCAGCGTGAACACCGCCTGCACCTGCACGGGCATGATGGAGGCGAGCACGTTCCCGCTCGCCGTCCGCGCCACCACGCCGCGGTTGAGCGTGGCGTACACGTCGTTGTGCACGTACGCCGCCTGCCCCGGCACCTCGGCGATGCCGCTGTAGCGCGCCACCACCGGCCCCCACGCCGCCACGTCCGCGCGGTTGATGCCCGCCTCCACCGCCCACGAGGCCAGCAGCGCCGCGGCGGCGCGGATGTTGGCGTCCGCGCGGTCCTTGACGCGGGCTACTGGCACGCCGGCCAGCGCCGCGCCCTGCGCCAGCCGCTCGCCGCGCAGGGCCATGACGCCGAACGCCGGCTCCTGGCCCGGGAACTCCTCCTGGCCCCGCACCATCTGCCAGCGCGTCTCCACGTAGCCGATGGACTTCAGCAGCGCGGCCGGGACGCCGAATTCCTCCGCCGCCTGCTCGAAGAGGACGTCGAGCTGGCCCGCCGGCGTGCTGCCGGGTGCGCCGATGCGCGGCGCGGTGGGCTCGTCGGCGCAGGCCGCGAGCAGCGCCAGCGTGCAGCACGCCGCCGCGAGGGAGTGGAGCTTGCCCATGTGGTGCTCTCCCGTCTGGAGGAAGGCGCGCGCCCCAACGCACGCCAGGGCAGAATGGGGGCGCCCAACCTAGCCGAATCGACTCGATCTTACAAGTCCCGTCGTTAAAGGTTTGGACGCGAGTGAGTTAGCCGTTTCTCGCGCCTCGTAGTCCCCATCCGCGCGCGCGTAAGGAATTCAGAAATTTAGTTTCCTGCCCGCCCGCCCTCCCTGTGCCCGAGTTTATCACCGAACGGAGACCCTCCTCCGGAGTCGGAGAAGGGTCGGGGCGGGGGAGAGAGGCCCTTCCTATCGCCCTACACGCTCAGCTCCCACGGCCGCGCGGCGGGGGCGCGGCTGCGCTCGACGGCGTCGTGCATCAGCGCCTCCTGGTAGTTGCGCTCGTCCTCGCCGGGCGCGGGGTGGCGCTGCACGTAGGTGCCGTCCGGGTGCAGGTCCCAGGCAAGGCGGTTGTCGTCCAGCGCGCGGTGCAGCACGTCCACCAGCCGCGCGCGCAGGGCCTCGTCCAGCACGGGCACCACCGTCTCCACGCGCTCGTTCAGGTTGCGCCCGCGCCAGTCCGCGCTGCCGATGAACACCTCCGGCCGGCCGCCGTTCTCGAAGTAGTAGATGCGGTCGTGCTCCAGGAAGCGCCCCAGGATGCTGACCACGCGCACGTGCTCGCTGTACCCGGGCAGCCCCGGCCGCAGGCGCGAGTGGCCGCGCACCACCAGGTCCACGCGCACCCCCGCCTGCGACGCGCGGTACAGCTCCTGGATGATGCCGGGGTCGTCCAGCGCATTGACCTTGGCGATGATGCGCCCCTCGCCGCCGGCGCGCTGCACCTGCACCTCGCGGCGGATGCGCTCCTCGAACACGCGCCGCATGTCGCGCGGGGCCACCACCAGGCGCTCGTAGTGCTGGTCCGGCGCGTAGCCGGTCAGGAAGTGGAAGAAGTTGATGACGTCGTGCCCGATCTCCGGGTCGGCCGTCAGCAGCCCCAGGTCCGTGTACTGGCGCGTGGTCCGCGCGTGGTAGTTGCCCGTCCCGATGTGGCAGTAGGTGCGCGGGCGCCCCTCTTCCAGGCGCACCACCAGCGCCACCTTGGAGTGCGTCTTGAGCCCCACCAGCCCGTAGGTCACGTGCGCGCCGGCGTCCTCCAGCCGCTGCGCGCCCTCGATGTTGTTGGCCTCGTCGAAGCGGGCCGTGACCTCCACCAGCACCGCCACCTGCTTGCCGCGCTCCGCCGCGCGCAGCAGCGCCTGCACGATGGGCGACTGCACGCCCGTGCGGTACAGCGTCATCTTGATGGCCAGCACGCGCGGGTCGTCCGCCGCCTCGTCCAGCATGCGCTGCACGCTGGCGGTGAACGACTCGTACGGGTGATGCACCAGCACGTCGCCGCGGCGCACGATGGCGAAGAGGTTGCTCTCCTCCTCGGTCTCGCCCTCGTGCTGCAGCGGCTCGGGGACGACGGGCTCCCACGGCTCGTAGCGGAAGGCCGGCAGGTCCAGGTCCGCGAAGAAGGTGCAGTCCGAATGGTCCACCAGGCGCTCCGCCTCGTAGACGTCCTCCTCCTCCAGCTCCATCTCCCGCACCAGCAGCTCGCGCACCTCGCGCGGGGTCTGCCGCTCCAGCTCCAGCCGCACCACGGGGGCAAAGCGCCGCTCGCGCAGCTCCTCGCTGATCATGGCCAGCAGGTCCTCCGCCTCGTCGTCGTCGCGGTCCACGTCGGCGTTGCGCGTGACGCGGAAGGCGCTGGCGCTCACCACCTCCATCCCCGGGAACAGCCCGCCCACGTTGGCGGCGATGAGCTGCTCCACCGGCACGAAGTGGAAGCGGTGCGGCGAGACGGGCACCGGCACCCACCGTCCCTGCGTGGTGGGCACCTTGAGCCGGGCGAAGTGCATGGTGTTGCGCGCCGCGTGGCGCATCAGCACCGCCAGCGAAAGGCTCAGGTTGGAGATGAAGGGAAAGGGGTGCCCGGGGTCCACCGCCAGCGGCGTCAGCACCGGGTAGACGTTCTCCTGGAAGTAGCGGTTGAGCCCCTCGCGCTGGCGGCGGTCCAGCTCCGCGTAGTCGCTGACCACCACGTCCGCGCGCTCGCGCAGCAGCGGCCGCAGCTCGCGCTGCCAGGCGTGGGTGACCGCGGCGTACATCTCCTGCGCGGCGTGCGAGACCAGGGAGAGCTGCTCGCCCGGCGTGCGGCCGTCCAGCGACAGCGTCTGCACGCCCGCCGCGAGCTGGCGCTTGAGGCCGCCCACGCGCTTCTGGAACAGCTCGTCCAGGTTGCCGGAGGTGATGGCCAGGAAGCGCACCCGCTCCAGCAGCGGCACCCGCTCGTCGCGCGCCTGGTGCAGCACGCGCCAGTTGAAGTCCAGCAGCCCCAGCTCGCGGTTGAAGTAGAGCGAGGGGTGGTCGAGCGGCGCGCCGGGCGGCACCGGCTGCGGCTGCACCGCGCGCGGGAACGGCGCGGCCCCGGCCCCCGCCCGCGCGCGCGGCGCTTCGGGCGGCGGCTCCGTGTCGGGAGCGGCGGGGACGTGCTCTGCGCGCATCGGCGTGCGGCCTGAGATCCGTGCGGGTGGTGGCGGGTTGGGCTCCCGTCAAAGATGACGCACACCCGAAAGGCGGGGCAATCCGCGCGCCGTAACGATCCCGCGACGCGCGCGGAGCCGGTTCCACTGGACCACCCGCTGTGAATCTTCTGCCGGAGTGCGCCCCTCACCTTTCCCGCGTACCTTCTTCCGCCGTGGCCCGGAAGAACACGTCCCGGGACGGCGTGGAAGGTGGAGGAAGGCGTTCCGGGCCGCCCTCCCCTCCGCGTCGAAAGGGACATCCGCAAGCAGAAGAGGACGCCGCGTGCCGGAGCGCCTGGACGCGGGGCGGCCGCTGGGGAGCGCAGCCGGAAGTGCTTGCGGCAGTTGGACTTGGGCGGCTCCGGACCGCCCGCGGAGTGGGGCGGAGGGGGTGTAAGTGTGCACGGCGTAAACTATTACGCGCTCCTTGTGACCCTTGCTTCGGAATTTGTTCGGTATTATGATGGACGCCCGTTCGCCGAGCGAGCGGGACCCGGCCAACACGTACGGAGGACGCCAGCGATGAGCAACGACCAGAACGGCACCGACATCCGGACCGCCACCATCAAGCACCTGCGGCAGGTGGCGGCCTCCCGGGTAGAGAACACCTCGCTGCGCAGCGTGGCGCGCGAGATCGGGATGAGCCCCACGGGGCTGAAGAAGTTCCTGCTGGGTACCGCGCCCTACTCGCCCACCCTGCGGCGGCTGCGGAGCTGGTTCGTGCAGTACGCGTCCGTCCAGGGGGAGAGCGTGGCGGAAGCGGAGGCCTCGGCCGCGCTGGACGTGCTGGTGCACGACCTGTCGCCGGACCACCGCCGCGAGACGGCCGGGTGCCTGCTGGAGTGCCTGGGCCGCGGCTACGAGGGCAGCGGCAAGACGCGCCCGGAGTGGGTGGCGGCGCTGCGCGGCCGGCTGCAGGTGCCGGAGGAGCCCGTCCGCAGCGAAGCGGCCTGAGCCGCCCCCGGCGGGCTCAGGGAGACTCGACGGGGCGGCCCCGCGCCGCCCCCCCGGGTCCCGCCGGGCGCAGCGCCGCGCGGTCGTGCATCCGCTGCACGCCCCACGCGCACCACATCACGCTGAGCGCCGCCACCGCCGCGGCCGGCCCCGCCCACACCCACCCCTTCCCCTCCGGGTCCCACCCCGGGAACGCCGCGTCCACCGCCAGCAGGCCCGCGTTCCAGCAGGCGTGCAGCGCCACCGCCGCCCACACCGAGCGCGCGGCCAGCGCGGCCTGCCCCAGCACCAGCCCCGCGGCCAGGTAGATGGGCACCGCCGGCAGCCGGGCGTGCGCCAGCGCAAAGAGCAGCGCGGACACCATCACCGCCGGGCCCGCGCCCAGCGGACGCCGCAGCGCGCCCAGCAGCCAGCCGCGGAAGGCGAACTCCTCCATCAGCGGCGCCATCGCGACCGCGAGCACGACGAACGCCGCTTCGCCGCCCGGCTGCTCCACGAAGGCCGTCACCGGCGCGGGGTAGTCCTGGTCCGGCAGCAGCCCCAGCGCCGTCAGCACCACCCACAGCGACAGGGGCAGGGCCACCATGGCGGGCGCGGTCAGCGCCAGCCACCCCGCGCTGCGCCCGAAGCCGCGCGGGCGCGCCGCCGCGCGGATGCGGCGGTTCCAGCGCCGGGGCCAGGCGTGCAGCGCCACGAAGGCAATCGCCAGCAGCGCCATCCAGCCGATGGCCCAGGCGGGCGGCATCTCGAAGAGCTGGGCCAGCAGCGCCTGCCAGCCGAACCAGAGCAGCATGGCGATGGCCGCGCCGCGCATGGCCAGCAGCAGCGGCGGGACCGTGGGCCGGGGTGCCTGCGTCATCGAAGTCGTTGCGAGAATTCCGGTTCCGTCACGCGGGAGATTCTATCGCGCCGCGCCTGCGCGCGACAGCGGGCGGCCTCTGGAGATGCGCGGCGGGGCAGCGTAGATTGGCCGCCCGACACCGTCTCATGTGCCAGGAGAGCCCGATGCCCGCCGTACCGTTCGACCACCTGCCCGACGACGCCCGCCTGTGGGTGTTCGCCGCCGCGCGACCCCTGGACGGGGCGGAGCGCGCGCGCCTGCTGGAGCGCGTGGACGCGTTCATCGAGGGCTGGGCGGCGCACGGCGCTCCGGTGGTGGGCGCGCGCGAGCTGCGGCACGGCCAGTTCCTGCTCGTCGGCGCCGACGAGCGCGCCACCGGCGTCTCCGGCTGCTCCATCGACACCCTGTTCCACGCGCTCGGCGGCCTGGAGCGCGAGCTGGGGGTGCCGCTGCGCGACTCCTCGCTCGTCTTCTGGCGCGGGGACGACGGCGCGGTCGCCGCGGAGCCGCGCCCGCGCTTTCGCGACCGGGCGCGCGCCGGGCAGGTGGGCGCGGAGACCGTGGTCTTCGACAACACCGTCACCAGCGTGGGCCAGCTCCGCGCCGGCCGCTGGGAGCGCCGCCTGGCGGACTCCTGGCACGCCCGCGCCTTTCCCGTTCCATCCACCCGGGAGTGAGACCGATGCACACTGCTTCGCTGGAAGACCTGCGGCACGCCGTCGAAGAGGAGGTGAGCCGGAATTCGTACCGGCAGTTCGGGAAGGAGCTCGAGGTGCACTACGAGGTGGTGCGGAAGTTCATCGCCGGCGGGTACCGGCCGTCGCCGCGGACGATGGACCGCCTGTGGGCGTGGTACGTCCGCACCCGCCTGGGCGGCGCGGCGGCCGGCTGAGCGGCGTCAGGAGACGTCGCGGAGGGAGGGGGGCTCCACGCCCATCAGGCGCAGGTACACCTGCATCTGGCCGCGGTGGTGCAGCACCTCCTCCGTCATGGTGCGCAGCGAGTCCTCACCGCTGGCCGTCATCCCGAAGTAGTAGCGGATGGGCCGGTCCAGCACCTCGTCGCTCAGCCCGGCCACCACCCCGTGCGCGTACTCCTTGACGCGCGCGCCCCACGCCACGACCTGCTCCGGCCGCTCCACGCCGTCCAGGTCCAGCCCCAGCGCGTCCGCGTCCTCGCGCGACACCTCTCCCCGGTCCAGCCCCAGCGCGGTCAGCAGCACGATCTCGTAGACGTGGTGCGCCATGGTGGCAGCGGACATGTTCTCCGGCGTCGGCCGGAAGTGCAGCCGGTCCGCGGGAATGCGCAGCACCGCCTTGTCGAACACGCGCAGCAGGCGGTCCAGCGTGCGCTCCGCCTGCCGCCGCGCCGCCTCCACCCGCGTCACGGATAGCGGGGCGAGGAGCCGGTGCCGGCCATGGCGGGCCGGCGGTCGTGGTCGCGGCCGCGCACCAGGCCCTCCAGGTCGCCCACCATGGTGCCGTCGCCGGGGCGGCTCTCGCCGAACAGGCCGTCGCGGTTGCGCATGGCCTTCGTGGCGCCGTGCAGGTTCAGCCAGCGGTCGAAGGTCTCGCAGGCCCCCATCAGCGCGTAGAAGATGCGGCCCTTGCGCCGGCTCCACAGCAGGTCCAGCAGGAAGGCGATGGCGGAGAGCGGGATCACGATGGCGTCCTTGATCCCGTCGATGATGGTCTTGACCTGGAAGATGATGAAGTCCCGGATCAGGACCGCCGGGGGTACTCCATGGTCCGATTGCATGCTCCCTCTCCTGCCGTGGATGGCCATCCGTGCGCGCGCTGCCTACGACCCGGCGGACCGCGCGGTTTCAGCCGCCAGGTCCGGGGCGGCGCCGCCCGCGAAGCCGAAGCCCTCCGGCGCCCGCAGCGCGGCGCCCGGGGGCGTGTACATGTCGAAGTAGAGGACCACCGGGCGGGCCAGCCCCTCGTAGGTGACCTCGTACGCGTCCAGCGCCCCCTGCCCGCGCTCCGAGTGCGGCGTCCGGAAGAGGCAGCAGCTCCCCAGCCGCGTGTACGTTACCGGCTGGCCCTGCGGCCCCCGCAGCGCGTCCAGGTAGCGGCGCTGGCGGGCGGCGCCGTTGGGCACGTCGCCGCCCACGCGGACGGGGTTGCCGCGCCCGTAGCCGAACTCGTCGCCCGCCTCGCGCGGGTCCGCGCCCGGCGCGTCCGCCGGCAGCGCGTCCAGCCGCTCCGTGAGCCTGGACGTCACCTCCACGGAGGCCGCCATCCCCGCGGCCATCGCCGCCTGCTCCTGGCTCCTGGCCGGCCGGCCCCCCTGCGCCGTGAGCACCTGCGTGCGGACGGATACCTCCGTGGAGCCGCCGGAGGGCTTCAGCTCCAGCATGACCGCGACGTGCAGGCCGCCCGCGTCGGGAACCGCCGGCGAGCCCGCCGCGGGCTGCGTGACCAGCATCTGGTCCAGCATGCGGGCGCGCAGCGCGTATCCCGCCTGGCCCAGCGCTTCCAGGGCGGCGCGGTAGACCACCCGGACCGGCCGGGCCACCGTGGTGCTGACGGCGTAGGCGTCGGGGTCCTGCGCGCGCGCCGGGGCGGCCAGCGGCAGCAGGGCCAGCGCGGCCAGCAGGGCCGCGCGGGGGCGGGGGAGCGGCATGGGCGGGGGCTCCGGCGTGGAGGGTGGGGAAAACAGATGAATTTCGCGGCGCGGGGCCGGGACGGTCAACCCGCGCGGCGCGGCGCCGCGGTCAGTCCGCGGCGCCCGCCAGGTCCGGCTCGGGGGTAAAGTCCTCGCCGGGGTTGATGAAGCGGTCGCTCTCCAGCGCGTACTGCCGGTCGTGCAGCTCGCGGTAGCGCCCGCCCAGCGCCATGAGCTGCGCGTGCGTGCCGCGCTCCACGATCTCGCCCGCCTCCAGCACCAGGATCTGGTTGGCGCTGCGGATGGTGGACAGGCGGTGCGCGATGACGAAGGTGGTGCGCCCCTGCCGCAGCCGGCGCAGGCCCTCCTGGATCATGGCCTCGCTCTCGCTGTCCAGCGACGAGGTGGCCTCGTCCAGGATCAGGATGCGCGGGTCCGCCAGCAGCGCGCGGGCGATTGCCAGGCGCTGCCGCTGCCCGCCGGAGAGCTTGATGCCCCGCTCGCCCACCACCGTGTCGTACGCGTCCGGAAAGCCGCGCACGAACTCGTCGGCGTTGGCGATGCGCGCCACCTCCTCGATCTCCTCGCGCGTGGCGTCCGGCCGGGCGAAGCGGATGTTCTCCAGCACGGTGCCGTCGAACAGGAAGTTCTCCTGCAGCACCACGCCGAGCTGCGCGCGGTAGTCGCTCAGCTTGAGCTCCGCCAGGTCGCGGCCGTCCACCAGCACGCGGCCGGCGGTGGGGTGGTTGAAGGCCATCACCAGGCTGACCAGCGTGCTCTTGCCGGAGCCGCTGGAGCCGACCAGGGCCGTCGTGGTGCCGGCGGGCGCGTCCACGTCGACGCCCTTCAGCACCGGCTGGCCCTCGTTGTACTCGTACCACACCTCCTCCAGGCGGACGTGGCCCTCGATGGCGCCCACGTGCGCGCGCTCGTGGTCCTCGTCCTCCTCCGTGCGCATGCCCATCACCTCGCGGATGCGGTCCAGGCCCGCGAAGGCCTCGCTGACCTGCGTGCCGATGGAGGCGATCTGCATGATGGGCGCGGCCAGCAGCCCGGTGAAGAAGACGAACTGGAACATCTCGCCCAGCGTCATGGTGCCGTCCAGCAGCGCGTTGCCGCCCACCACGATCATCATCACCGCGGTGGCGCCGACGACCAGCGTGCCCACGGACCCCATCATCGACACGCCGGTGATGGAGCGGGCGATGTTGCGGAACAGGCGGTGCGCGCCCTTCGCGAAGACGCGCTCCTCGCGCTTCTCGGTGCCGTACGCCTTGACCACGCGGATTCCGCCCAGCGTCTCCGTCAGCCGGCCGGTGACCTCCGCGTTGATCTTGCCGCGCTCGCGGAAGATGGGGCGCAGCCGGGTGAAGGTCAGGCTCATGGCGGCGCCGAAGGCCGCCAGCACCACCAGGATGGCGATGGTCAGCTTCCAGTTGAGGTAGAACAGCATCCCCAGGGCGATGGCGCCCGTGAAGACGCCGCCCACGAGCTGCACGATGCCGGTGCCCACCAGGTTGCGGATGCCCTCCGCGTCGTTCATGACCCGCGACACCAGCACGCCCACCTGGGTGGAGTCGAAGTAGCGGATGGGCATGCGCGTCACGTGGCGCTGCACGCGGCGCCGCATGTCGGTGATGGCGCGCTGCGCGGTGACGCTGACGACCTGCGACAGCGCGAACGAGGTGACGGCCTGCACCAGCGTGGCCGCGGCCACGATGCCGGCCAGCGGCCAGAGCAGCTCCGCGCGCTGCTTGCCCACCACCTCGTCGATCAGGTACTTGGAGCTGCCGGCGGGCACCAGGCCGGCCAGGCGGCTGATGACCATCAGCCCCAGGCCCAGCACCAGGTAGCGGCGGTGCGCCCACATGAGCGCGCGCGCCTCGCGCCACGCCTCCGGCGAGCGCAGCGCCTTCCTGCGCGCGGCGCGGGGGTCTTCCTTATCGGGCTGGTCCTGCGGCCCCTTCTTCGCGGGCTCGTTCGCCAAGCGGGTTATCTCCTGTCTCTAGTCGGCGCCGGCCGCCTGGCGCGGCGCCTCGAGCGGCGCCGCCACGGGCGGCGCGCCGGTTTCGTACTGCGGGGCGGGCGCGGCGGCCGGGCGCAGCCGCGTCACCAGGTACAGCGTGAGCCCGGTGGCGCCGATGGCCAGCGCGCCCACCAGCGGGTAGCCGGTCAGCCGCCCGTCCGCGGCGTCGCCGATGACCAGGCCGCCCACCAGGGTGGCCAGGCCCGCGGCGCCCTGCTGCACGGAGGCGTTCAGGCTCATGAAGCTGCCGCGGCGGCGCGGGTCCACCACGCCGGTCAGCAGCGCCGTCGCGGAGATCATGCGGCCGGAGCCCATCACCATCATCAGCGAGGTGATGGCCAGCACCACCGCCAGCGGCGCCGGCGGCAGGTTGGTGACGGCGAGCATGGGCAGCACGCTGACCAGCGCCGCGGCAAAGAACACCCGCGCGTGGCCGTAGCGGTCCGCCAGCCGCCCGATGACCGGCCCGGTGACCAGCGTGGCCAGTCCCCCCGCCAGGTACACCAGGTCCAGGTGCGTCTCCGCCACGCCCACGTTGCGCGTCAGGTACGGGCTCAGGAACGGCGTCACCGTGAAGGCGGAGAACATGATCGCGGTGGTGAAGCCGAACGCGAGCAGGTGCCGCGGCTCGCGCGCCACGTCCCACAGGCCGCGGAAGGCGCCGGTGTCGCGGACCGGCGCCACGTGCGCGCGCATGGGCGGCAGCGCGAAGATGCCGAACACCAGCACCAGCACCGTGATGGCCGCCAGCAGCAGGAACGGCGTCTGCCAGCCGCTGTGCTCCGCCAGCGACAGCCCGAAGGGCAGCCCCAGCACGGAGGCGGCGCTGAACGACGCCATCACGATGCCGGTGGCCGTGCCGCGGCGCTCGGGGCGGAACTGGTCGCCGATCACGGCGAACACCACGCCCGCCATGACCCCGCCGAAGGCGCCGGCCACGACGCGCGCGGCCACCAGGAACGCGTACTGCCCGGTCAGGCCGCACAGCAGCGTGCCGATGCCGAAGCCGGCCAGCAGCCCCAGCAGCATGCGCTTGCGGTCGAAGCGGTCCATGAACGCCGCCGCCAGCAGCCCGGAGACGGCGGCGCTGAAGGTGTAGGCGGAGACCAGCATGCCGAACTGCCGCGGCCCGATCTCCAGCGACCGCATGAGCATGGGCCCCAGCGGCATCACCAGCACGAAGTCCAGCACGTGGCAGAACTGCACCGCCGTGAGCACCGCCAGCAGCAGCCACTCGCGCCGCGTGAACCGCCCCGCCGCCTCACCTGCCTGCATCTATCGTCCGCCCTTCCACGCTCATCGAAGCTGGAAACGAAGCCGCCGCATACACCCCACCGCCCGATCGGCTCCGCCGGGTGTGCCACGGCCCGCGCCCGGGTGGGGCAGCGGGCCGTGGGCGGGCGCGCGCCGGGGAGCGGCCCCGCTCACCGGCGGCCGCGCGCGGCCGCCGGTCCGGAGGCGCGCCCGCGGCGGCTGCCCTGCAGGCGCACCACCGTGCTGGTGACGCGCCCCGGCTCCACCATCACCGTCTGCTCGCGCACGGCGTAGCCGTCGCCCTCCGCGCGCAGCCGGTAGGCGCCCGGCGGCACGGCGGCGAACTCGAAGCCGCCCGTGGGACCCGTCGCGGTGGTCACCGGCGCGCGGCCGGAGTCCACCGGCACCAGCGTCACGGTCGCGCCGACGACGGGGTTGCCCACGCCGTCGGTCACGCGGCCCAGCACGCGCGCCGCCTGCGCCGCGGCATGGTCCGGGAGGAGACAGGCGCACACGGCGAGCAGGAGGATGGACGGACGGAGCATCCTGTTGCGTGGCACGATCCTCATCGCACGCCTCCTCTCTGTTCGCCCGCGGCCGTACTTCGTTCTCCGTACCTCGTACTCCCCGTACTTCCTACGCCGGCTGCGGCTCCCGCGCGCCGCCCCGGCTGCGCACCTCGCGGAAGACGTCCGCCACGGTCACCTGCGCCAGGGCGTCCTGCGCGGCCCGGCTGGCGCGGCAGAACACGCCCTCCAGCACGCCGCCGATCTGCGAGCCCACGCCGCAGCACGCGGAGGGCGGCTGCGCGTGCAGGCGGAACAGGCTCTGCGGCCCCTCCACCGCGCGGTACACGTCCAGCAGCGTGATCTCGCCGGCGTCGCGGGCCAGGCGCGCGCCGCCGCCGGCGCCCGGCTGCACGGTGACCAGCCCCGCCTGCCGCAGCGCGCCCACGATGCGCCGCACCACCACGGGGTTGGTGTTCACGCTGCGCGCGACCGCCTCCGACGCCGCGGGCTCTCCCGGGCGCCAGGCCAGGTACGCCAGCACGTGCACCGCCACCGCCACCCTGCTGTTGTTGGCCCCCATCGCGCTCCTCTCTCAACTGTAACCAGAGTAGTTACGAATCAGGGCGATGTCAATCACCCTGTCGGGGGATGTCCGTCCGGTTTCCTTGACCCGGCGACTACTGATGATTACCGTGTGCCCCCGCGGGCCAGCCGGTCCCCGGTCCCGCATCCGCCTTTCCCGAAGCTCGTCACCCGTCCCCCCGCCGTACCCTCCGGAGGAAGTACACATGAACAAGTGGCGCAGGCGCCTGCTGATGGGCGCGGGCTCGCTCGTCGCGTTGCTGCTGCTGGTGCTGGCCGTCGTCTACGGCGTGAGCGAGTCGCGCCTGCGCAGGGAGTACCAGATCTCCGGGCGGGCGCTGGCCGTGACCACGGACCCGGCGCAGGTGGCGCGCGGCAAGCACCTGGCGACCGCGGTGGCCAAGTGCGCCGACTGTCACGGCTCCAACCTGGGCGGCAAGGAGTTCATCAACGCCGGGATGCTGGGCGTGGTGTACGCCAGCAACCTGACCGCCGGCAAGGGCGGCGTGCTGCCCCGCTACACGGACGCGCAGCTCGAGCGGGCCATCCGCCACGGCGTGCGCGCGGACGGGCGCGGGCTGCTGATCATGCCGTCGCAGGAGTTCAACGCGCTGAGCGACGACGACGCGGCGGCCATCATCGCCTACCTGCGCTCGCTGCGGCCGGTGGACAACGTGCTGCCGAAGGCGAAGGTGGGCCCGCTGGGCCGCGCGCTGTTCGTGGCGGGCAAGCTGCCGCTGCTGCCGGCGGAGGACATCGACCACGCCGCCGCCGCGCCCCGCACCGCGCCGCCGCTGGGCGCCACGCGCGAGTACGGCGCGTACATGGCGCAGGTGGGCGGCTGCACGGGCTGCCACACGCCCACGCTGGCGGGCGAGGTCAAGTCGGCCATCCCCGACCACCCGCCCGCGGCCAACATCACCCCGAAGGGCATCGGCTCCTGGACGGAGGCGGACTTCTTCAAGGCGATGCGCACCGGCGTGCGGCCCAACGGCACCAGGATCAACGAGGCCATGCCGTGGAAGTCGGTGGGCCTGCTGAGTGACACGGAGCTGCGCGCGCTGTGGATGTACCTGCAGAGCGTGCCCGCCGCCGAGCCGAAGGGCGCCAAGGCCAAGGCCTGATCCGGCGCACGGATGATACGAAAGCCCCCGCGGCGAGCCTGGGACTCGCCGCGGGGGCTTCGCGTTTCCGGGCGACGGGGCCCGCGCCTAGCGCGAGCCACCGCGCATGGCCAGGCCGCTGCGCTCGCGGAAGGCGTCCTCGGCGAGCTGCAGCGCGTCCCAGCCGCGCACGGCGTTGCGGCGGACGGCGGTGCGCGGCGCCCGGCGCGTGGGCCAGGGCGCGGCCACGTCCGTGGGGTTGCCGGGATACAGCGCCAGCGCGCTCTCCACCAGTGCCCGCGCCACCACGGAGCGCGTGTCGCGGTCCAGCGACGCCAGCACGCCGATGACCCGCAGCGGCCCCTGGTTGTACGCGTCGGCGATGAACGTCGCGTACTCGTCGCGCAGGGCGCCGCCGCCCAGGTCCTCCACGCGCGACAGCAGGCCCCCCAGCGCCTCGTCGTCGCCCTCCTTGGCGCCGCGGAACAGGAGCACGCTGGCCACCTGGTGCCAGCGCGTGTCCGCCCCGCGCGCGGCGACCGCGGCGAACAGCTCGTCGTCCAGCCGCGCCAGCAGCTCGCCCGTGTCCTGCTCCTCCAGCTCCACGATGAACGGGTCGCGCGGCGGCGGGCCGCTGCGCGACGACGAGCGGCGAGACGATGACGCCTGCCGCGGCGGGGCCGGCTCCGCGTTCCGCCCGCCGACGATCACGATCTCGGTGCCCACCTGCACGTTGTGGAACAGGCGCAGGGCGTCGTCGTTGGCCAGGCGGATGCAGCCGTGCGACACGCGCTGCCCCAGCAGCTCGGGCTTGTCCGTGCCGTGGATGGCCAGCCCCTGCCCGATGAACACCGCCGCGGAGCCCAGCCCGCGGGCAAAGCGCCGCGCGTCGGAGCTCGGCGGCGGCACCGGCAGCCCGTTCTCGATGAAGTACCAGTCCGGCGCGATCCAGTCCGGCTCCCGCTCCTTGTAGACCACGTGGAAGGTGCCGTTGGGCGTGGCGAAGTCCCACTCGCCGCGGCGCGTCTCCAGGCGCATGCCCGTTCCCGTGCCCACCGGCGCGGACCACAGGATGCGCCGCCCCTTGGCGAAGTGCAGCCGGTTCGCGTCCAGGTCCACGATGACGGCGTAGCCGCCCCGCGCCAGCGCCTGCGAGCGCACGCGCAGCCCGCCCGCCTGCACCTCCGGCCGCGCCGGCTCCGCCCGCCTGCGCGGGGACTGCGCGGAAAGATCGAGGGCGATGGGGACGGCAAAGAGCGCCGGGACGCAGGCGCGAAGCAGGAATCCGTGGGTACTGCGCATGGTACCGCTCGACCGCGGGTGAACCGGACACTCCAGGGAGGGTGATGCGGAGGCAATCGGCGTACCCGTCTCCCGCGCTCCGTGTTTCCCCCCGCGCTTGTGGATCGCCGCCGCGGCGCCGAATCTTCCTGATCGCGCGATCCCCATCCCCCGCCGCCCGCCGACCCGCGTGCCCGAACCGAACCCCGCCGCACGGGAGGACCGCCCGCTGCGCCGCCTGGCGCGCTACACGCGCCCGCACCGGCGCCAGCTCCGGGCGGCCGCGGCGTGCTCCATCCTCAACAAGCTGTTCGACCTGGCGCCGGAGGCGCTCATCGGCGTCGCGGTGGACGTGGTGGTGCGCGGGCGGCAGTCGCTCATCGCCAGCCTGGGCTTTCCGGACCCGCGCCAGCAGCTCGTGGTGCTGGCGGCCGCCACCTTCGTGATCTGGCTGCTGGAGTCGCTGTTCGAGTACCTGTACGGCGTGCTCTGGCGCAACCTGGCGCAGACCGTCCAGCACGAGCTGCGGGTGGACGCGTACGCGCACCTCCAGGACCTGGACCTGGCCTACTTCGAGGAGCGCAGCACCGGCGGGCTGATGGCGGTGCTGGGCGACGACGTCAACCAGCTCGAGCGCTTCCTGGACCGCGGGGCCCACGAGATCATCCAGGTGGCGACGACGGTGCTGGCGGTCGGCGCCGCCTTCTTCGTCATGGCGCCCCAGGTGGCGTGGATGGCCATGCTGCCCATGCCCTTCGTGGTGTGGGGCTCCGTCGTCTTCCAGCGCCGGCTGGAGCCGCTGTACGCCGCGGTGCGCGAGCGGGTGGGGGCGCTGAGCGCGCGCCTGGCCAACAACCTGGGCGGCATCACCACCATCAAGGCGTACGCGGCGGAGGAGCACGAGCGCGCGCGCGTGGCGGAGGAGAGCGAGTCGTACCGCGCCGCCAACCGCCGCGCCATCGCCTACAGCGCCGCGTTCGTGCCGCTGATCCGCGTGCTGATCCTGGTGGGCTTCACCGGCACGCTGGTGTTCGGGGGGCTGGCGGTGCTGGACGGCGAGCTGGCGGTGGGCACGTACAGCTTCCTGGTCTACATCACCCAGCGGCTGCTGTGGCCGCTGACGCGCCTGGGCGAGACGCTGGACCTGTACCAGCGGGCGATGGCCTCCACCCGCCGCGTGTTCGCCGTGCTGGACGCGCCCATCCAGGCGCGCCCCGGCCACCGCGAGCTGCCGGTGGGGACGGTGAAGGGGGGCGTGGAGATGCGCGACGTGGGCTTTGCCTACCGCGGCCGCGACCCCGTGCTGCGCGGCTTCTCGCTCCGCATCGCGCCGGGGCAGGCGGTGGCGGTGGTGGGGCCCACGGGGTCCGGCAAGAGCACCCTCGTCAAGCTGCTGCTGCGGCTGTACGAGGTGGGCGACGGCAGCATCCTGCTGGATGGCATCGACGTGCGCGACATCCGCCTGCGCGACCTGCGGCGCGCCGTCGGGCTGGTGAGCCAGGACGTGTTCCTGTTCCACGGCACCGTGCGCGAGAACATCGCGTACGGGTCGTTCGCCGCAACGGACGAGCAGGTGGAGCGGGCGGCGCGGCTGGCGGAGGCGCACGACTTCGTCGCCGCGCTGCCGCAGGGGTACGACACGGTGGTGGGCGAGCGGGGGCAGAAGCTGTCCGGCGGGCAGCGGCAGCGGCTGGCCATTGCCCGGGCCATCCTCAAGGACCCGCCCATCCTGGTGCTGGACGAGGCCACGTCGGCGGTCGACAACGAGACGGAGGCCGCCATCCAGCGCTCGCTGCGGCACATCAGCGAAGGCCGCACCACCATCGCCATCGCGCACCGCCTCTCCACGGTCCGCCACGCGCACCAGATCTACGTGCTGGACGGCGGCCGCATCGTGGAGCGCGGCACCCACGAGGAGCTCATTGCCGCCAACGGCGCCTACGCCGCCCTCTGGCGCGTGCAGACGGGCGAGGCGGCGGAGGTGTGAGCGGCGGACTGGCTTCTCTCGCACCCGCAACGGCAGCCGTCGACAACCAAGGAGGATTGTGTGCGGCGCAGCCCTCCAGCCGGCGGTTGAAACCGCGCCTCTAGAAGCACGAAGTCCGCCTGCGCGGACTGCATGCCCCGATCGGCTCCGATGTGCAAGCACCGCCGCAAGCCAAGGTTGTCATCCTGAGCGAGCCGCGGCGCCGACCCCGACGAATGGGCAATCGCCTGGCGGCGACCGAAGGATCTTGCCCGTACGCGCGCATGGCCTTGCCTGCCGCGCAGGGGCACGCCCGCATCCGCGTGTCACACACGCCCCGGGGCACGCAGAGAAGATCCTTCGGTCGCGCGCAAATGCTGGTGCCGCAAGGACGTTCGCGCGGCGCTCCCTCAGGATGACAACCGCGCGATTGACGGGCATCCGGACGTCGCGGCATTGCGAGGCGCGGCGTACTTCGTACTAAGTACTTCGTACTCCCGCGCTCACGCACTTCCCGGATGCAACCCTCCACCATGCCCGCGGCACATAGAGCCGCATGATCGCCGACGCCGCCGTGGTACCCGACCAGTCCCTCGCACAGGCGCTCCTCCTCCGGGGGGATGAACGCGCGTTCCGCGAGCTGTACGCCCGGCACACGCCGCGGCTGTTCCAGTTCGTGCTGCGCATCGTGGGCGGGTCGGAGCACGACGCGGAGGACGTGGTGCAGGAGACCTGGATCCGCGCCACGGAGGCGCTGTCCACCTTCCGCTGGGAAGCCGCGTTCAGCACCTGGCTGACCGGCATCGGCCTGAACGTGGCGCGCGGGCTCCTGCGCAAGCGCGGCCGCTGGCAGGACGTCGACCACGAGCAGGCGCCGGAGCCCTGGCGCCCCGCGCCCGCGGACGGCGACGGCATCGACCTGGAGCGCGCCGTGGCGGCACTGCCCACCGGCTACCGCACGGTGCTGGTGCTGCACGACGTGGAGGGGTTCACGCACGAGGAGATCGGGGAGCGGCTGGGCATCGCGCCCGGCACGTCCAAGAGCCAGCTCTGCCACGCCCGCCGGGCGCTGCGCCGCATGCTGGAGCCGGTGAACGGGAGGACGAAGTGAGCACGCACGACCACGAGAACGACGAGCTGCCGCCGGAGCTGCGCGGCGCCCTGGCCGCCCTGCCGCGCGAGCGCGACCCGGGCCGCCTGCTGGAGGAGCGCACCATCCGCGCCCTGCGCGAGCGGGGGCTGCTGGAGGCGCCCGCCGCCCGCGGCCGCACCCGCCGCTTTCCCGCGGCGTGGATGGGCGGGGCGGTGGCGGCGGCCATCGCCCTCTTCGTGAGCGGCCTGGCGGTGGGGCAGTGGATGGCCGCGCGGAACACGGTGCAGATGCTGACCGCCATCCGCGCGGAGGACGCGCGGCAGGCGGCGGCGCAGGTGCAGCAGACGGGCTCCGCCTACGTGGCCGCGCTGTCGCGCTTCGCGGAGATGGCGGACGACTCCGCCGCCACGCCGCAGACGGTGCAGGGCCGCGAGGTGGCCATGCGCATGCTGCGGCAGGCGGCGGACGAGGTGGTGCGCATCGCCCCGGACGACCCGGTGGCGAGCGGGATCCTGGCCGGCTTCCAGCGCGCGGACAGCACCGCGGGCGGCGGCGCGGACCGGCGCAAGACGGTGTGGTTCTGAACGATACCAATCAACGGGAGAAGCATCCCATGCGGGCTATGACGAAGAAGGGGTGGATGGCGGCCGCCGTGCTGGCGGTCCTGGCGGGCGCGGCGCCGCTGGAGGCGCAGGGCGGCACCTGCGACGGCGGGCGCGGCCGGCGGGTGGCGGACCTGGGATTCAGCGGGCTGAGCTGCCGCAACTGCAGCATCCGCGAGACGGAGCGCAACGGGCAGCGCACGGTCAGCTTCAGCGGCGAGCCCACCATCACCGGCGTGCGCCGCGGGGGGCCGGCCAGCGGCATCCTGCGCGACGGCGACGTGCTGGTGGGCGTGGAGCGCGCGCTCATCACCAGCAGCGAGGGCGGGCGGCGCTACGCCAACCTGCGCGCCGGGCAGCGCGTGCAGCTCTCCATCCGCCGCGACGGGCGGGTGCGCGAGGTGTTCGTGGTGGCCGCGGAGCGCTGCGTGCGGCCCCCGCCGGCGCCGGCCGCCCCGCCGCCCCCGCAGGCGCCCGGCGCGGTGGGCGCGCCTCCCCCGCCGCACGCCCCCGGCGCGACGCCCCCGGTGCCGCGGGTGCCCCCCACGCCGGCCGTGCCGCCGGTGCCGCCCGCGCCCCCCGCGCCGCCGGAGGTGATGCCGGACGGGTGGTTCGGCTTCGGCATCGAGTGCGACGACTGCGGCTCGCTGCCGCCCGGGGCGCGCGGCGGCGGCGGCACGCCGCCCCCGTCCACGGGGCACACCTTCTACTTCCGCCGCCCGCCGCGGGTGGTGAGCGTGGAGCCGGGCACCCCCGCCGCCCGCGCCGGCATGCGCCGCGGCGACCGGCTGACGCACGTGGACGGCGTCTCGCTGACCACGCAGGCGGGGTGGCGCGCCTTCAGCCGCATCCGCCCGCGGCAGCAGGTGCGCTGGACCTACACGCGCGACGGCCGCAGCCACACGGCGTCGATGACCGCGCTGGCCCGGCCGGACGCGCACGCCGCGCCGGCCGCGCCCACGCCCAACGCACGCGGGAACGGCAACGCGCTGCGCTACTCGGGCCGGGTGGGCAACTCGAGCGTGGAGGTGCGCGGCGCGCCGGTCACCGTCAGCCGCGACCCGCGCACCGGCGAGACCATCATCCGCAGCGCGGACCTGACCGTCCGCATCCGCCCCGACCCGCGGTAGGGCGATTCCATCGACGCGAAACGGCCGGGCCGCCCCAGGGCAGCCCGGCCGCTTCGTTTTCCATCGCCCTCACGCCGTGCCGTCGATGACCCGGCGCGCGGCGGCGAAGACGGCGTCCAGCATGGGCTCCGTCAATCGCCCGGTGAAGGTGTTCTGCTGGCTGGGGTGATACGAGCAGACCAGCGCCGGGCCGCCCTGCACCGGGATCACCACGCCGTGCCCGAACTTCGGCAGCGGCGACGGCAGGGCGATGCCGCTCTCGCGCAGCAGCCGCACCGCCGCGTCGAAGGCGAACCTTCCCAGGCAGACCACGGCGCGCACGTTGGGCAGCAGCGCCAGCTCGCGGCGCACGAAGCAGGCGCAGGCGTCGCGCTCCTCCGGCAGCGGCTTGTTGTCCGGCGGCGCGCACTTGACCGCGGAGGTGACCCACGCGTCGCGCAGCTCCAGGCCGTCGCCGGCATGCGTGGACGTCGGCTGGTTCGCGAAGCCGGCGCGGTGCAGCGCGGCGTACAGCCAGTCGCCGCTGCGGTCGCCCGTGAAGATGCGGCCGGTGCGGTTGGCGCCGTGCGCGGCGGGCGCCAGGCCCAGCACCAGCAGCCGCCCGGCCGGGTCGCCGAAGCCCGGCACCGGGCGCGCCCAGTAGTTCCACTCGCGGAACGAGCGGCGCTTCTCCGCGCCGATGCGCTCGCGCCACTCCACCAGCCGCGGGCAGGCGCGGCAGGCCACCAGCTCCTGCGTCAATTCTTCCATCTGCATCCCACAAAAGTGCCGCACCCTCCCGCGGCGCGGAAGGGTGCGGCGGACCACTCGTGACGGCGCCGGTCAGGCCGGCGGCGTGTTCTCCTGCGGCGGCGGCTCCGTCCGCTCCGGCCGGCTCACGGGCTCGGGACGGCTCGCCGGCTCGGGCCTGCTGACCGGCTCGGGACGGCTCACGGGCTCCGGGCGGTTGACGGGCTCCGGCCTGCTGACCGGCTCCGGACGCGACTCGCGGGCCGGCTCGGGGCGGCTGACCGGCTCCGGGCGCGACTCCACGCGCGGCTCGGGGCGGCTGGGCTCCGGGCGCGGCTCGGCGCGCTCGACCGTGCGCGGCTCGAAGACGGGGCGCGGCTCCTCGCGCCGCGGCTCGGGAAGCGCCGTCGCCGGCTGCGCCGGGCGCGGCTGCTCGCGGTCCGGCTCGGGGCGGCCCTCCCGCGGGGACGGCGTCTCGCGGCGCGGCTCCGTCTCTCCCTCGCCCGTGCGCGGCGCGCGGGCCACCGGGTCCGGCGCGGCGGGGTCCGCCGGGCGCCGCGGGCGGGTGATCCCGGGGCGGTCGCGCGGCTCCGGGCGCACGCCGGCGACGGGCTCCGGATCGCCCGACGGCTGCGGGCGGGCGTCGCCGTCGTCGTCCGTGTTCACGGGCGGCGCCACGCGCGGGCGGTCGTCCGTCTCCGCGTCGCCCTCCGTGCGCGGGCCGGCGCCGGTAAAGGCCTCGCGCGGCTCCGGGCGCCGGCCGCGCGGGGTGATCTCCGGGCGCGGACGCGCGGGGTGCGTCTGCGGCTCGCCCGGCACGGGGCGGCGCGGGTCCGGGCGGCGGAAGCCCGTGCTGTCGTCCGGCTCCGGCGTCCGGGTGGTGTCGCGCGGCGGCGGGGGCGTGTCCTCGCCGCGCACGCGGGGGCACAGGTTGCGCGCCTGCGACAGCGGGACCCAGTGCTCGCTCCCGTCCTGGCACACCACGCGGACGTACTGGCTGCTGTCCCAGTACGGGTCGTAGGCGCGGTACTCGTTGCGCGGCCAGATCACCAGCACGTCCGTGGCCCAGTCCTCGTCCGGCTGGTACGGCAGGACGGCGCGCACCACCTCGTCCATCGCCATGTCGGCGTTGCGCGCGAAGAACGAGTACTCGCCGACGCGGCGGCGGAACCCGCGCGGGGCGTTCTGGAAGCGGCTGATGTACAGCGGCTGGCGCGACGCCACCAGCAGGAAGTAGCGCGGGCCGTAGTAGCCGCCGTACGCCGCCGTGCGCGTGTACGACTGGTACCAGGGCGAGAAGGAGCGGCGGACGTGCGTCCACCCGGCGTGGAAGTACTCGTCGTCGCTGCTGAACTCGGGCGCCAGCAGGCGGACGCCCTGGTTGGGCATGACCTCGAAGACGGCGGCGTACGCCTCCTCGCTGAGCCCGATCTCCAGGCCGTAGCCGGAGTCGTGCAGCCGCGCGGTGAGCTGCCGGTTGCCGAAATCGTCGTACGGGTCCCTCGTGTTCAGCGAGGGCATGCAGCCCGCGAGGAGCGACGAGGCCAGCAGGAAGGTGGCGGTCCTGCGCATGATGGTACCGTTCACTGAGTGGAGTGCCGCCGGGAAGAACCCATTCCCGACGGCAGGCAAACGCTACACCCGGACGGCGAAATGTTCAAGTGGTTCCGCCGCAACCGCTTGGGCGATTCGACCGCGTGCGGGAGGTACGGAATCCGTCGCGGCGCGCGGACGAAGGTGTCCGATCACGAGGACAGCGGGGGACGGAGACGGCGGGCGCCCGCCAGCCCGAGGGCGATCCACCCGGCCAGGAACGCCGCGCCGCCCAGCGGGGTGATGGCGCCCAGCCAGCGGACGCCGGTGAGCGCCAGCAGGTACAGGCTGCCGGAGAACAGCACCGTACCGGCGACGAACAGCCACCCCGCCGCCCGCCATCCCCGGCCGCCGGTGCGCTGCTCTCCCAGCGCCACCGCCAGCAGCGCGAGCGCGTGGTACATCTGGTAGCGCGCGCCGGTCTCGAACGCCTGCAGCAGGTCGGGCGGCACGCTGTCGCGCAGCGCGTGCGCGCCGAACGCCCCCGCCGCCACGCCCAGGAACCCGAGCGCGCACCCGATCGTCCAGAATCTCATCGCATCCTTCTCGTTGTCCGGCAAGGTGCCCCTCGTGGGCGGAGGCCCCCTCCCCGCTCGTTCCTCGCTGCCCCTCCCCCAACTTCGGGGGAGGGGCTTTCCACGATCGGGAGCGGCCATGTCACGACGGCCTCTGTCCCGTAGTTCTCCGCGTCCTCCGCGGCTCCGCACGAGACCGCAGTTGAAAACCCTCCCCCGAAGTTGGGGGAGGGTGGACGAGTAATGCGAGTCCGGGTGGGGGCGCCGCCTCCGCGCCGCAGCGGGCCACTCTCGCCGGGACTACGCTAGCTGAACAGGTCGTCGCCGATGCCGAAGCCCCCGCCGCCGCCCTTGCCGCCCTTGGGCCGCGGCTCGCGCCTGGCGCGCTTGTAGGTGCCGCTCTCCGCGCGCGAGATCTTGCGGTGCGCGGCCAGGCCCTCCAGCAGCAGCTCCGCCGCGGCCACGGTCAGCGCCGCGTCGTCCGCGTGGTACATGCCCGCCTCCTCCAGCGCCTCCACCAGGCCCGGGACCCCGCGCAGCCCCTGCAGGCACGCGTCCGCCGCGGCGCCGTCGGAGATCTGCAGCACGCCGCCGGTGTCGAAGTGCTCGATCACCGTGTCCAGCGACTCCGCGTCCCAGTAGCGGTCGAAGATCTCCTGCGCCGCGCTGGCCACCAGGTCGCGCGCGATGGCGTCCGCGCCCTGCAGCTCGCCCTCGTACTCCAGCTCCATCTTGCCCGTCATGGACGGCAGCGCCGCGTACACGTCCGCCACGCGCGGCAGGATGCGCGGCTCGCCCGCCACCAGCGCGCGCCGCTCCGCGTTGGACACCGCCGTCTCCATGACCGAGATGGGCATGCGCTGGCTGACGCCGCTGCGCCGGTCGATGCGCTTGTCCTCGCGCGCCACGAACGCCACGCGCTCCACCAGCTCCGCCACGAAGTCGGGCACCTGCACCGGCGGCCCGCCCCCGTCGCGCGCGATCCACGCCTCCTGTGCGGTGATCTCCATCCCCTCCTCCGCCGTGCGCGGGTAGTGGGTCTGGATCTCCGCGCCGATGCGGTCCTTGAGCGGCGTGATGATCTTGCCGCGCGCCGTGTAGTCCTCGGGGTTGGCGCTGAACACCAGCATCACGTCCAGCGGCAGGCGCACGGGGAACCCCTTGATCTGGATGTCCCCCTCCTGCAGGACGTTGAACAGGCCCACCTGCACCTTGCCCGACAGGTCCGGCAGCTCGTTGAGCGCAAAGATGCCGCGGTTGGCGCGCGGCAGCAGGCCAAAGTTGATGGTCAGCTCGTCGGACAGAAGGTGCCCGCCGCGGGCCGCGCGGATGGGGTCCATGTCACCGATCAGGTCGGCCACCGTCACGTCGGGCGTGGCCAGCTTTTCCACGTAGCGCCGGTCC
>DASTLD010000436.1:0-5790 GCA_035715345.1 Longimicrobium sp. | reverse complement strand
AGGGGGGCCTCCGCCTTCGCGAGGCACCCGGCTACGAGCGAGGATTCGGGATGTACGACTCAGGCGCCGCCCATCAGCGTGGCCATGATGGCCTTCTGCACGTGCAGCCGGTTCTCCGCCTCGTCCCACACGCGGCTGCGGGGGCCCTCGATGACGCCGTCGGTCACCTCCTCGCCGCGGTGCGCGGGCAGGCAGTGCAAAAAGATGCCGCGCCCCGACGCCGTCTCCATCATCCCCTCGTCGATGCAGTAGCCCTGGAAGTCGCGCGCGCGCTTGGCCGACTCCTCTTCCTGGCCCATGGACGCCCACACGTCCGTGTTCACCACGTCCGCCCCCGCCACCGCCTCGCGCGGGTCGTGGGTGGTGATGATGTTCGTCGCCCCGCGCGCGCGCTCCAGGATCTCCGCGTTGGGCTCGTAGCCGGCGGGATGGGCCAGCCGCAGCTCGAAGCCGAAGCGGTAGGCCGCGTTGAGCCAGGAGTTGGCCATGTTGTTCCCATCGCCCACCCAAGCGATCCGGACGCCCGACAGGTCGCTGCCGAAGGCCTCCTGCACGGTCAGCAGGTCCGCCATCACCTGGCAGGGGTGCAGCAGGTCCGTCAGGCCGTTGATGACGGGGATGGAGCCGTACTCCGCCAGCTCCTCCAGGTCGCTCTGGTCGAAGGTGCGGATCATGATGCCGTCCACGTAGCGGCTCAGCACGCGCGCCGTGTCGCGGATGGGCTCGCCGCGCCCGAGCTGGATGTCGCGGCTGGACAGGAAGAGCGCGTGGCCGCCCAGCTGGTACGCCCCCACCTCGAAGCTGACGCGGGTGCGCGTGCTGCTCTTGGTGAAGATCATCGCCAGCGTCTTGCCCGCCAGCGGCTTCTCAGCGTACTCGCCGCGCTTCATGCGCGCGGCCAGGTCCAGCGTGCGGTACAGCTCCTCGCGGCTGAAGTCGGGGATGGAGAGGAAGTGGCGGACGGTGCGCTGGCTCATGGCGTACGTGCGTGGCGGCGGATGGGCGGACGTGTCGCGTCCCGCTACGGGCGCCCCAAGATAGCACGCCCCCCGGCGGCGGACCACGCCCCGGGAACCCGGCGCCCTCGGACGAGTACAAGTCCTTTCACCGCAAGCACATGCGTGCTCCGCTGGCCGCCCGTGGCCGGGGCGCGTACAATGTTTGCGACGCCGCGCCCCGCCGCCGGCCGGCACCCCGCCGCGCCACGCAGCACGCCGCACCGCGAGACCGTCCCATGAAGCGCATCCTGCCCGCCGCCCTGCTGGCCCTGGCCGCCGCCGCGTGCGACAGCCCGTCCGGGGGGGAAGACTCCGACGTGGCCGTGGTGGTGGTGTCGCCCTCGGAGCGCACCATCGGCGTGGGCGAGACGCTGCAGCTCAACGCCACCGGCCGCGACCCCAACGGGCTGGTCGTGGCCGCCGGGCCGCTGGCCTGGCGCAGCCTGGAGCCGGCCATCGCCCAGGTCTCGGCCACGGGGCTGGTGGAGGGGCTGAGCCCGGGCACCGCGCGCATCGAGGTGGCCGCCTCCGGCCGGGCGGACACGGCCACCGTCCACGTGGCCGCGCTGGCCGCCAACTGCAACGACCCCGGCGCGGCGCCGCAGCTGGCCGTCGGCCAGTCGCTCACCGTGTCCGGCCCCGCCGCCGCGGCGGTGTGCCTGGACGGCCTGGCGGCCGGCGCGGAGTACGTGCTGGTGCCCTTCCACGCCTCCGAGGCGCGCAACGCCACGCTCTCCGTCTCCTTCGCGGCCACCAACGTGCGCCCGGTGACCGGGCCGCCCACCCCGGCGCTGCTGCCGTCGTTCTCGCAGCTGGCGCCCGCGCCGGGCCTGCGCCCGGACGACGGCGGCTACCACGCGCGGCTGAACCGCGAGGCGGCGCGCGCGCTGGCGCCACTGGTGCCGGCCGCGCGCGCGGCGTTCGCGCGCCGGGCGCCTTCCGGCGGCGGGCTGCGCATGTCGCACACGGCGCCGCCGCCGCCCAGCGTGGGCAGCGAGTTCCGCATCAACGTGGGGCAGAGCTTCTGCGCGCCCGCGGACTACCGCGGCGGCCGCGTGGTGGCGGTCGGCCAGCGCGCCCTGGTCGTGGCGGACACGGCCAACCCGGCCAACGGGCTGACGGCGGAGGACTACGCCCACATCGCCGCCACCTTCGACACGCTGATCTACCCCGTGGGCGTGGCCAACTTCGGCGAGCCGCAGGACGTGGACGGCAACGGGCGCTCCATCATCTTCTACACGCGCGCGGTCAACGAGCTGACGCCGCGCGGCTCGGGCTCCGTCATCGGCGGCTTCTTCTACGGGCGCGACCTGTTCCCGCACGTGGCGGACGGGCGCTTTCCCGCCTGCGCGGGCAGCAACTACGCCGAGATCTTCTACATGCTGGTGCCGGACCCCACGGGCGTCGTCAACGGCAACGTGCGCCCGCTCGAGTACGTGCAGCGCACCACGCTGGCCACTGTGGGCCACGAGTTCCAGCACCTGATCAGCGCCTCGCGGCGGCTGTACGTGGTGCCGGGGGTGGACGACGAGGAGTGGGCGGAGGAGACCTTCCTGAACGAGGGGCTGAGCCACATCGCGGAGGAGCTGCTCTTCCACCGCGTCTCCGGCCTGCAGGCGCGCGCCAACCTGGACGCGGCGGACCTCCCCTCCGGCTCGCGGGCGCGGACGGCGTTCGACGCGTACCAGCAGCAGAACTACCGGCGCTTCGAGTACTGGCTGCGCAACCCGGAGAAGCAGTCGCCGTACGCGGCCAACGACTCGCTGGGCACCCGCGGCGCCATCTGGGACTTCCTGCGCTACGCGGCGGACCGGCGCGGCGACCCGGAGCGGGGGCTGTGGATGACGCTGGTCAACAACGACCGGGTGGGACTGGCCAACCTGGAGTTCGCGCTGGGCACGGACCCGCGCCCCTGGATCCGCGACTGGGCGGTGGCGGGGTACACGGACGACGCGGTGGCCACCGTGCCCGCGCTGCAGAAGCCGAGCTGGGACCACCGCTCCCTCTACGCGTCGTACCCGCTGCTGGTGCGCACCCTGTCCAGCGGCACCACCGCCTCCGTGCAGCTGGTGTCCGGCGGGTCGTCGTTCCTGCGGGCGGGGGTGCAGGCCGGGCAGCGCGCGTCGCTGGAGGTCACTTCCGCCGGGGCGGTGCCTCCCGCTACGTTCTTCCTGACGCTGGTGAGGACCAGGTGAGGGCCGGCATGCTCCTGGCCGCCGGCGCCGCGGCGGCGCTGGCCTGCACGCCGGCCGCGGGGCGGCCGGGCACCGCCGCGTCCGCCGGGCCGGAGCGCCTGGTGGGCCGCGTGGCCGTGGTCGGCTCCGCCCCGGTCAACGTGCGGCTGTCGCTGCAGACCGAGGACGGCCGCAGCCTGTGGGTGGAGGGGCCCGCCGCCGCGGAGCTGCGCACCCTGTCCGGCGCGCGGGTGGAGGTGGAGGGCCGCGTGGAGCGCGGCGCCCTGCGCGCCGCGCGCTACCGCATCCTCAGCGTGGACGGGCAGCCCGTGGTGGTGGGCACGGTGGAGCGCGCCCCCGGCGGCGGGCTGCAGCTGCGGCTGGACGACGGCTCCGCCGTGCGGCTGGCCGCCGGGGCGGACCACCTGCGCCCGGGGCAGAAGGTGTGGGTCCAGGGCGTTACCTCCGTGCAGGTGCAGACGTCCGGCGTCATCACCCCCTGAACGCGGCACCGGCGCCCGCCGCCGCGTGACGCCCGGCCGGGCTCGCGCGTCCGCCCGGCGCCGTCCCCGAATCCTGACGATCCCGGCCGCCCCGCGCGGCCCCAACCGAACCCGATGGCCTCCATGAAGCGACTGTTCCTGCTCACCGCCGCCGCGCTGCTGGCGCTCCCGGCCTGCAAGGGCGAATCGACCGGGCCGGCCGACGTGGCCAGCGTGACGCTGCTGCCCGACGGCCGCACCCTGGCGCCGGGCGAGACGCTGGCGCTGGAGGCCGTGGTGCGCGACGAGGACGGCAACCTGCCGCGTGAGAGCGTGCTGTCGGACCTGGAGTGGTCCACCAGCGCGCCCGCGGTGGCCACCGTGTCGCAGGCGGGCATCGTGACGGCGGTGGGGGCCGGCACGGCCGTCATCACCGCGGAGCTGGACGGCAAGAGCGGCACGGTGGAGATCGCGGTCGCCGCGGCGCCCACCGCCTGCACCGTGCGCAGCCTGGGCGTGGGCGAGAGCCTGACGCTGGGCGGCGCGCAGGCCAGCCTGTTCTGCCTGGACGGCGCCGCCACGGGCAAGGAGTACGTGGCGGTGCCCTTCCACGGCGGCGACACGGCGGCCGGCACGGCCAGCGTCTCCTTCACCACGCAGGGCACCATCCCGGTGCTGGCCACCAGCCCCTCGCTGGCGCCCGGCTCCCTGGGCGCGGCGGCGGGGCCGCGGCCGGACGAGGAGTTCCACATCCGCCTGCGCAACCGCACGGAGCAGGCGGTGCGGCGCTACGTGCCCGCCGCGCACGCGGTGGACGACGGCGCGGGCATCGGGCCGCGCATGGTGCTGAACCTGGCCTCGCCCACGGTGGGGCAGCAGGTGCAGGTCAACGTGTCCATCGAGCCGTGCGACGACGCGGACATGCGCACCGGGCGCGTGGCCGCCGTGGGCACGCGCTCCATCGTGCTGACGGACGTCAACAACCCGGCGGGCGGCTTCTCCGACGCGGAGTACGCCTCGCTGGCCATGACCTTCGACACGCTGATCCACCCGCTGGTGACCGCCAACTTCGGCGACCCCGGCGACGTGGACGGCAACGGGCGCGCGGTCATCTTCTACACCCGCGCGGTCAACGAGCTGAGCACGCCGGGGTCGGGCAGCTACGTGGGCGGCTTCTTCCACGCGCGTGACCTGTTCCCCACCCGCAGCCGCGACAACCTGGAAGGGTGCGAGGCCAGCAACTTCGCCGAGATGTTCTACATGCTGGTGCCGGACCCCAACGGCGCGGTCAACAACAACCGCTTCTCGCGCGACTTCGTGGCCGCCACCACGCTGGGCACGCTGGCGCACGAGTACCAGCACCTGGTCAGCGCCTCGCGCCGGCTGTACAACCTCGAGACGGAGTTCTGGAACGAGAGCACCTGGCTCAACGAGGGGCTCAGCCACATCGCGGAGGAGCTGGCCTTCTACCGCGCCAGCGGGTACGCGCCGCGGCAGAACCTGAACCGGGCCAACGTGGACGCCAGCACGCGCGCGCAGGTGGCGTTCCTCCGCTACATGGAGCAGAACTACCGCCGGCTGGAGCGCTGGCTGCAGAACCCGGAGACGCAGTCGCCGTACGACGTGGACGACGACCTGGGCACGCGCGGCGCGGCGTGGGCGTTCCTGCGCTACGCGGCGGACCGGCGGGCGGGCACGGAGACGGAGCTGTGGCGGGGGCTGATCGACAGCCCGCTGACCGGCTTTGCCAACCTGAAGAACGCGCTGGGCCTGGACCCGCGCCCCTGGATCCGCGACTGGACCGCGGGCATGTTCGCGGACGACGTGGTGCCGGGGCTGGACGCGCGCTACCAGCAGCCGAGCTGGAACTACCGGCTGCTGTACCCGGGATACCCGCTGGTCACGCGGCGGCTGGAGGTGAACGGGCAGGCCTCGCTGGTGCTGAACAGCGGCAGCGGCGCGTTCGTGCGCTTCGGCGTGGCGCCAGGCGGCACGGGCACCATCCGCGCCGGCAGCGGCATCTCGACGCCCTTCCCGTCCAAGATGTTCGTGACGGTGATCCGCACGAAGTAGAGGTCGCCGCAACGTGGTGGGTGCCTCCCGTGGGCGGAGGCCCCCTCCCCGCTCGTTCCTCGC
>DASTLD010000435.1:0-6101 GCA_035715345.1 Longimicrobium sp. | reverse complement strand
TATCCGCCCATCGCGGACGCGTGAGCCCCCAACCAGAGAGTACCATGAACAAGCTGAAGCTGCGGCTCGAAGACCTGCGCGTGGAGTCGTTCCGCACCGTGGACGACGCCCGCGGGCGGGGCACGGTGGTGGGCAACGCCTACTGCGACACCGTCTACGACCCGGCGTGCGGCGGGACGTACGACCTCACCTGCGAGTACGTGGAGACGTGCGGCCGGGAGTGCGGGTCGGGCTACGACAGCTGCAACAACAACACCTGCCACGACTCGTGCCCGGACACGTGCAAGTACACGTGCCGCGAGTCGTGCTACGGCTGCGCGTCCATCACGGACTACCAGGTCGTCTGCGACTGCTACCCGTACCCGACGGGTGCCGACTGCGCCTGACCGCACGGAGGGACGACCGATGAACAAGCTGAAGCTCGAGATCGACGACCTGCGCGTGGAATCGTTCCGCACGGTGGAGGACGTGCGGGCGCGGGGAACGGTGGTGGGCGCCTGCGACACGGTGCACGACCCGGTGTGCGCCGGCGGCACGTTCGACCCCACGTGCGAGTATGCCGACACCTGCGGCAACACCGGGTGCCGTTGCGAGACGCGTCACGACAGCTGCGGACTGGACACCTGCCACGACTCGTGCGCGTACACGTGCAAGCACACGTGCATGCAGTCCTGCTGGGGCGGGTGCGAGTCCCTGACGGACTGCCAGGCGATCTGCGAGTGCCCGTACTGAACTGATTGGACTCACGCGGAGACGCAGAGGACGCAGAGAGATTTTCTCCGCGTCCTCTGCGTCTCTGCGTGAGGCTTTTTTGTTTTTAGACGAAGACTTCCGTCGCGCGGCTGGCTTCCGCGCGCCCGGTGACCGCGCGGACGATGGCGCGCGCGATCCTGGCGCCGCCCTGCACGGAAGGCTCGATGGGGTTGGCGTAGTCGGCGGGGTCGCGGCAGACCAGGCGCAGGTCGACGACCGTCAGCGCGTGCTCGAAGGCGCTGCGCAGGATGGCGTCGTTGAACACCGTGAGCGCGGTGGAGGCCAGGCGCTGCATGGTGGCGTCCGGGAAGCTGCCGTTGTAGACGGTGCACACCGTCAGCGGCAGGCCGCGGCGCAGCAGCTCGCGCAGCACCTCGCGGTAGCGCGCCTCGAACGCGTCGCGCACGTCGGCCAGCATCGACAGCGCCTCCGCCACCGAGTGCGCGCGGCGCTCCAGCAGGTCCACGCTCATCAGCGCGTCGTTGCCGCCGATGCTCAGCACCAGGTGCGTGGCGTCGCCGGGGATGCGGCGGTACTGGATGGGCATGTCCTGCGTGGTGGCGCCGTCGATGGCCGCCAGCGTGGCCCGCCACCCCGGCGGCAGCATGCCCTCCAGGTGGGTAATGACGTCCGGCCCGCCGGCCACGTACGCCGCGTTGTCGAAGATGCTGTCGCCGAGCAGGATGACGTGTGGCATGGTGCTTCGCGTCGCGGAGGAAACGGTGATTTCCCCGCGCGCCGGTGCAAAGCCCGGTCCCCGCGTGACAGAAGGGTTGTCATCCTGAAGGAGGCGCCGCGCCGGGCCGTCCCTCCGCACGGAGCCATGGCGCCGACTGAAGGATCTTCTCCGTTTGGGCCGGGGCTGGCGTCACGCACGGACGCCCGCGGGCACCCTCGCGCGGAGGCGCGCCCCGCGGCAGGCGGGCAAGATTCTTCGGTCGCGCCCCTGGCGTCGGCGTGGAGGCGAGTCCGGCGCGGCGCTCCCTCAGAATGACAACGTGGGCTTGTGATGACGGACGGAGTTCGCGGCGCGCGGGACTCTGCGCGCGCTCTCCGCGTCCTCCGCGGCTCCGCGTGAGGCCGCGGTTCAGCCGTGCGTCCAGGCCCGCAGGGCCTCGCGGGTGGCGCGGTAGCCCTCTTCCAGGAAGTAGCGGGTGCGCTCGAAGTCCCACGCCCCCAGGTGGCCGATCTTCGGGCGGACGTGCACGACCGGCTTTCCCTGCCACGCCGCGATGTTCCGCTCGCGCTGCTGCGACACGTTCAGGGTGAGCACGCGGTCGTGGATGGCGATCATCCCCCGCTCGAAGTAGCCCTCCGCCGGCGGCAGGATCTCGCCGCCCACGTCGATCGCGATCACCCGGTCCGCCCCCCACGCGAACGCCTGGTCCACCGGCACCTGGTTCAGGATGCCGCCGTCCACCAGGTAGTCTCCGTCCAGCCGCAGCGGCGGAAAGTAGATGGGGATGCAGCACGACGCGTAGACCGCGTCCGCCGGGGCCACGTCCTCGCGCGCCCCGGTGCCGAACCACACCTCGCCGCACGCCACCAGCGACACCGCGTTGACCCGCACCGGCACCCGTGCCTCCGCGAACGACTTCAGCGGCAGGTTGGCGGTGATCCACTCGCGGTAGTGGTCGCCGCTGAACACGGCCTCCTCGCGGACGCCGCCCATCCACACCGCGCGGCGGTTGATGGAGACGATGTCGTCCTTGCGCAGCGCCAGCGCCATCTCCGCCAGGTCGCGCCACCCCATCCCCCCGGCGATGCCGGTGCCGATCAGCGAGCCGATGCTGCACCCCACGATGGCGTCCACGCGGATGCCGGCCTCCTCGATGGCGCGCCAGGCCCCCACGTGCGCGGTGCCCTTCATCCCCCCGCCGCCCAGCACGACGATGGTGCGCGGGGGCGCGGCGGACGCTGCTTTCGGGGCGTGGCTCACGGGCGAAGCGGCGGGCAAGGGTGGGGGACGGAGGAGCGGGGCAACGCACGCTTCTTGCGCAGCCCCAGCGGCTTACGCGCACGCGCGCGGGGCGTGCTTGACGCGCGCGGGGGCGCCGCGTAGGTTGACCGATTGATAAGAAGAATCATTATTGAAAACGACGCGGACCGCGGAGGCGCGGCCGCCGCACCCCATCCGGGCCGGAGCCTGCCGGCCGCGAGGAGAGCTGATCGATGGCTGAACCGCTGCTCAAGATCACCAACCTGCACGCGGAGATCGCGGAAGAGGGGACGGAGATCCTGAAGGGCGTGGACCTGGAGCTGTTCCCGGGCGAGATCCACGCCATCATGGGCCCCAACGGCTCCGGCAAGAGCACCCTCAGCAAGGTGGTCTCGGGCCATCCGGCGTACGAGGTCACGGACGGCGACATCGAGTTCCAGGGCGAGAGCGTGCTGGACATGGAGCCGGACGAGCGCGCGCGCCGCGGCATCTTCCTGGCCTTCCAGTACCCGGTGGAGATCCCGGGCGTCTCCGTCGCCAACTTCATGCGCACGGCGCTGGGCGCCAAGCGCGGCGAGGAGGTGGACGTGTTCGACTTCCAGGACGAGCTGGAGAGCCGGATGGGGATGCTGGAGATGGACCCGGCGTTCGCGCTGCGCTCGGTGAACGAGGGGTTCAGCGGCGGCGAGAAGAAGCGCAACGAGATCCTGCAGCTCGCCATGCTGGAGCCCACGCTGGCCGTGATGGACGAGACGGACAGCGGCCTGGACATCGACGCGCTGAAGATCGTAACCGGGGGTATCAACAAGATCAAGGCGGAGCGGCCGGAGATGTCCGTGCTGCTCATCACGCACTACCAGCGCATGCTCAACTACATCACGCCCGACCGGGTGCACGTGATGGTGGACGGCCGCATCATCCGCAGCGGCGGGCCCGAGCTGGCGCTGGAGCTGGAGGAGCGCGGGTACGAGTGGACGCGTGAGGAAGTCAGTGCGTGAACCGAATGAGGGGACAGGGAACAGGTTACAGGTTACAGCCTGCAACTGCACGGTTCCGCCGGCTGTAACCTGTCCCCTGTAACCTGTAACCTCGCTTCTACCGGAGGCACCATGCCTTACAACGAAGAAGTCGCCGCGCTCGGGCTCGACGAGTACAAGTACGGGTTCCGCGACGAGGAGAACTACCTCTACAAGAGCCGCAAGGGGCTGGACGAGGAGATCGTCCGGCAGATCAGCGAGCAGAAGGGCGAGCCGGACTGGATGCTCCAGACCCGGCTCAAGGCGCTCAAGCACGCGCAGAAGCGCCCCTGGCCCACCTGGGGCGGCGACCTCTCGAAGCTGAACTTCGACGAGATCTACTTCTACATCCGCCCCAGCGAGAAGACGGGGCGCACGTGGGACGAGGTGCCGGAGACCATCAAGAACACCTTCGAGCGGCTGGGCATTCCCGACCAGGAGCGCCGCATCCTGGCCGGCGTGGGCGCGCAGTACGAGAGCGAGGTCGTGTACCACTCGCTCAAGAAGGAGTGGGAGGAGCAGGGCGTCATCTTCAAGGGGATGGACGACGGCCTGCGCGAGCACGAGGACGTGGTGCGCGAGCACTTCGGCACCATCGTGCCCTTCCGCGACAACCTGTTCGCGGCGGTCAACACGGCGGTGTGGTCGGGCGGCTCGTTCGTGTACGTGCCCAAGGGCGTCAAGCTCGACATGCCGCTGCAGGCCTACTTCCGCATCAACGCGGAGGCCATGGGCCAGTTCGAGCGCACGCTGATCATCGTGGAAGAGGGCGCGCAGGTGCAGTACATCGAGGGGTGCACCGCGCCGAGCTACAGCCAGGACTCGTTCCACTCCGGCGTCATCGAGATCATCGTGAAGGAAGGCGCGCGCATGCGCTACACGACGATCCAGAACTGGAGCCACAACGTCTACAACCTGGTGACGCAGCGCGCCCGCGTGGAGCGCGAGGGCATCATGGAGTGGGTGGACGGCAACCTGGGCAGCAAGCTCACCATGAAGTACCCGAGCTGCTACCTGATGGGCGAGGGCGCGCGCGGCGAGATCCTGTCCATCGCCTACGCCGGGCCGGGGCAGCACCAGGACGCCGGCGGCAAGGTGATCCACGCGGCGCCGCACACCTCGTCGCGCATCGTCTCCAAGTCCATCTCGCGCGGCAGCGGCCGCTCCAGCTACCGCGGGCTGCTGCACGTGCAGCCGGGCGCGCACCACGCGAAGTCCAACGTGGAGTGCGACGCGCTGCTGCTGGACGAGGAGGCGCGTACGGACACCTATCCGTACATCAACATCGAGGACCAGCACGCGCAGATCGGCCACGAGGCCACGGTCAGCAAGATCGGCGACGAGCAGCTCTTCTACCTGATGAGCCGCGGCCTGAGCGAGGGCGAGGCGGCCACCATGGTGGTGCGCGGCTTCATCGAGCCCATCGCCAAGGAGCTGCCGCTGGAGTACGCCGTGGAGCTGAACCGGCTGATCGAGCTGGAGATGGAAGGCTCCGTCGGGTGAACTGCAGGTTACAGGTTACAGGGGACAGGGTACAGCCTGCGGCTCCGCGCGGGTCCGCAGGCTGTAACCTGTAACCTGTCCCCTGTAACCTCGGCCCACGAAGCTCCGCGATACGCACAAACACCGGACGAACCAACCGTGCCCGATACGATCACCACCCCCGACGTCTTCTCCCGCGACCAGGTGGAGATGCTCTCCGCCCGCAAGGGCGAGGCGGACTGGCTGCGCGAGGCCCGCATGGCCGCGCACGGCGTCTTTGCCGCCACGCCCATGCCCACCACGAAGCTGGAGGACTGGCGCTATACCGATCCCACCCGCTGGGTCCGGCTGGAGGGGCTGTCCTTCGCGGAGGAGCGCGGGGCCGCGGCGCTCGACGCGCTGCCGCAGGGGCTGCGCACGCTGATGGCCGAGGCCAGCCAGGCGTCCGCGCGGCTGGTGCAGGTGGACGCCAGCGTGGTGCTGCGCGAGCTGCCGGACGAGCTGGCGGCGCAGGGCGTGGTCTTCAGCTCGCTGGAGAGCGCCGCCCGCGAGCGGCCGGAGCTGGTGCAGAAGTACCTGGGCACCGCCGTCACGCCCGACGACGGCAAGTTCGCGGCGATGAACGCGGCCATGTGGAGCGGCGGCGCCTTCCTGTACGTGCCCCGCGACGTGCGCGTGGAGGTGCCGCTGCGCGTGTACCGCTGGCTGACGGACGAGGAGAGCGCCGTGTTCGGGCGCCTGCTCGTGGTGGCCGAGCAGGGCGCGCACGTGGCGGTGGTGGACGAGATGGGCTCGGCGGACCTGGAGGCGCCGGCGCTCTCCGTGGCCGCGGCGGAGATCTTCGCGGAGGAGAGCGCCACCGTCGTCTACACCTCCGTGCAGCGCTACGGGCGCGGCGTGGCGCACCTGTC
>DASTLD010000434.1:0-2321 GCA_035715345.1 Longimicrobium sp. | reverse complement strand
AGTACCTTCCCGGCCGGCTGATCGTGAAGCTCAAGGAGACGCGCTCGGACGAGACGCGCTCCGCCGTGGAGGCCCGCCTGAGCCGCGTGCTGCTGTCCGCCGGCGCGTACGAGGCGGAGACGCAGGAAGCCATGATGCTGGACAACACCTACATCGTGAGCGTGACCGAGGGCATGGAGGCCGAGGCCGCCGCCGAGCTGGCGGACGAGCCCGAGGTGGACTTCGTGGAGCCGGACTACCTGGCGCACGTGAGCCCCTGCGAGCTGGGCTTCTGCAACCCCACGCACGACTTCTACGCCCAGCGCAAGTGGGACCTGCACAACAGCGGGCGCTTCGCCATCCCCGGCGGCACCTTCGTCTACACGGGCAAGGCCGACGCGGACGTGGACTTCCTGGAGGCCTACTCCGAGCTGAACCGTGAGCTGAACGGCGCCGCCGTCATCGGCATCATCGACAGCGGCATCCGCGCCACGCACACGGAGATGGCCGGCCGCGTCGTCGCCGCGCGCAACTTCGCCGCGGGCTACCCGGCCACGCTGACGGACGACCGCATCGGCCACGGCACGCACGTCGCGGGCATCGTCGCCGGCCACGGCAAGGTGGCGTTCCACGGCATCGCCTGGGGCCAGAACGTCAAGCTGGTCAACGCCAAGGCCTGCGAGCTGTACCGCTTTCCCGACGGCTCCATCGGCTCGTCCTGCCCCAGCAGCTCCATCGCCAACGCCATCGTCTGGGCGGTGGACAACGGCGCCAACGTGCTCAACCTGAGCATCTCCACCGCGGCCAGCGTGCCCGTGGGTCCGGAGGCGCAGCGCGTGGCGCTGGCCTACGCCCGCTCCAAGAACGTGCTCCCCTTCTGCGCCACCGGCAACGACGGCGCGGGCAGCATCGGCTGGCCGGCGCGCTTCGAGGAGTGCGTGGCGGTGGGCTCCACGGACTGGGGCGACGTGCGCGCGTCGTACTCCAACCACGGCGTCGGCATCGACCTGGTGGCGCCGGGCGGCTCCACCACGGCGTCGTGGCCGTACAGCGGCATCCTGTCGTCGTACAACACGGGCAACGACTCGTACGCCTACATGTCGGGCACGTCGATGGCCTCTCCGGCGGCCGCCGGCCTGGCCGCGCTGCTGTGGGCGCAGGGCATCCACAACGCGGACGAGGTGCTGGCCCGCATGCAGCAGACCGTGGACGACCTGGGCGCCGCGGGGTACGACCAGGAGTACGGCGCGGGCCGCATCAACGTGTGCCGCGCGCTGGACCCCAAGGCGGTGCGCACCTCCATGCCGCTGGCGTTCAACCGCAAGGCGGACGGCACCTACACCGTCGTGATCTACGCCGAGCTGCAGGCGGTGGAGCAGCCGGTCCACTCCGCGGGCACCATCGGCACCCAGTCGCACGACGGCAACGTGGAGCCGATCGTCCACTTCGGCTTCGACCCGGCCAAGCTCGAGACGGCCAACATCACGCTGGGCGACGGCCACGGCGTGGAGGCACACATCGAGCTGAAGCACGACGCCTACCGCTCCGCCCTGGTGGACGTGGACCTGGACGGCGACCTGGACCTGGAGCTGAAGTTCGACAAGGCCGCGCTGGCCGAGGCGGTGCCCTCCGGCACCACGGAGCTGGTGATCACCGGCAACATCGGCTGCCGCCGCGTCACGGCGCATGAGCACGTGACCGTGCTGCACTGATCGGCTCCCGCTGATCGGCAAAAGAGGGGCGGGCCCACGCGGGCCCGCCCCTTCTTCTTTGGTCTGATCTCCGGGGCGCTTACGCGGGCACGGCCGGAACCTGGCCGCGGCGGGGGCCGCGGACATCCATTCCCCACGCTCCGTGTCCCATGATTCCCTCCCCTGCGGAGAGCCCTTGACTCTCCTCCGCAACAGGTGTTACATAGCATGTAACACATGTGGAGGCCCATGGAGTCGTCATCCCGCTGGCTGCTGCTGATCCACCAGATCCCACCCAGGCCGAGCTCGGTCCGGGTGAAGGTGTGGCGCAGGCTCCAGCGGCTGGGAGCCGTCGCGGTAAAGAACTCGGTCTACGTGCTGCCGGCCACGGAAGAGGCCCGTGAGGACTTCGAGTGGGTGCTGCGGGAGATCACGGACGCGGGCGGCGACGCGGTGCTCTGCGAAGCCACCCTGGCCGCGGGGCTGAGCGACGACGAGGTGGAGGACCTGTTCCGCGCAGCGCGCCGCGCTGACTACGAGCGGCTGGCCGCGGAGGCCCGCGCCCTCGCCGAGGTCCGGACGGATGCCGAAGCGGACGGCGCTCCGGCGCCGGAGCTGGAGGGACTGCGGCGGCGCCTGCGGGAAACGGTC
>DASTLD010000433.1:0-9712 GCA_035715345.1 Longimicrobium sp. | reverse complement strand
ACCTGAAGAACCGAGGATGAAGATGAGAGCGAATCGTCTGGGACGGCTGATGCTGGCCGGCGCGGTGGTGCTGGCCGCCGCCGCACCGCTGGACGCGCAGCCGGGCAGCACGCGCCGCCCGGACCCCCGCGTGGGCCTGCGCACCGGGTGGACCAACGCGGGCGAGGCCATCCGCAACCTGCAGCTCGTGTCGCACACGGACCGGCCGGCGGGCTGGTTCAACGCGGGGAACGCGGGCGACTTCGGGTTCGCCAACGCGGACCTGGCCATGCAGGGGCGGCACCTGTTCCTGGGGGGATTCAACGGCGTGCAGGTGTGGGACATCGCCAACCCCGCCGCGCCGCGCCTGCGCACCTCCATCGTGTGCCCCGGCGGCCAGGGCGACGTGTCCGTGCACGGCAACCTGCTCTTCATGAGCGTGGAGGAGACGCGCGGCCGCGTGGACTGTGGCGGCGGCGGCGTGCGCGACAGCGTGAGCGCGGACCGCTTCCGCGGCGTGCGCATCTTCGACATCAGCAACCTGGACCGCCCCCGGCAGGTGGCGTCGGTGCAGACCTGCCGCGGCAGCCACACGCACACGCTGCTGGTGCCGCCCGGCGACCGGCGCAACGTCTACATCTACGTCTCCGGCACGGGCCAGGTGCGCCCGGCCGCGGAGCTGGCCGGCTGCTCCGGCCGCGGCCCGCAGGAGGACCCCAACACCTCGTACTTCCGCATCGAGGTCATCCAGGTGCCGCTGGACGCGCCGCAGAACGCGCGCGTGGTCAGCACGCCGCGCGTCTTCGCGGACCCGGCCACGGGCAACCCCGCGGGCCTGTGGCCGGGCGGCGCCCACGGCCAGGGAACGCAGACCACGTCGCAGACCAACCAGTGCCACGACGTGACCGTCTACCCGGAGATCGGGCTGGCGGCGGGCGCGTGCTCGGGCAACGGCATCCTGCTGGACATCCGCGATCCGTCCAACCCGGTGCGCATCGACCAGGTCATCGACCCCAACTTCGCGTACTGGCACTCGGCGACGTTCAACAACTCGGGCAGCACCGTGCTGTTCAGCGACGAGTGGGGCGGCGGCACCAGCCCCCGCTGCCGCGAGACGGACCGCCCGGAGTGGGGCGCGGACGCGCTGTTCACGCTCAGCGGGCGCAAGCTGACGCACGTGGGCTACTTCAAGCTGCCCGCGCCGCAGACCGCGGCGGAGAACTGCGTGGCGCACAACGGCTCGCTGATCCCCGTGCCCGGGCGCGACCTCATGGTCCAGGCGTGGTACCAGGGCGGCGTGTCCGTCTTCGACTTCACGGACCCGGCGCGCCCGGTGGAGATCGCCTTCTTCGACCGCGGGCCCATCGCCAGCGAGCTGACGCTGGCGGGCTTCTGGAGCGCCTACTGGTACAACGGCCTCATCTACGGCTCGGAGATCGGGCGCGGGCTGGACGTGTTCGCGCTCACGCCCAGCGAGCACCTATCGCAGAACGAGATCGACGCGGCCAAGCTCGTCCGCATGGAGGCGTTCAACGCGCAGATGCAGGAGCGCTTCACCTGGCCGGCGGAGTTCGTGGTGGCGCGCGCCTACCTGGACCAGCTGGCGCGCAGCCGGGCCATCCCCGGCACGCGCATCGTGCGCATCCAGATGGACCTGGACCGCGCGGAGCGCATGGCCCCGGCCGGCCGCCGCACGGCGCTGAACGCGCTGGCGCAGCGCGTCGGCGAGCTGGGCGGCGGCGGCCCCGCGGACCGGGCGCGGCTGCAGGCGCTGGCCGGCGTGCTGCGCGACCTGGCGGCCGGGCGCTGACCCCTCACACGGCGGCGCGCGGCATCCCCGCGCGCCTCCGGACGAACGCACCGCGGCCCGCGCCGCGGTGCGTTCGCGTTCGTCGTTCATCCCCCCAGTCCAGAAAACCACGCTTCCGCGTTATCTTTGCCGCATGATCTCCGTATCCAACCTCTCCAAGCTGTTCGGCGGCCGCGTCCTGTTCGCGGACGCCGCGTTCCAGCTCAACCCGGGCGAGCGCTACGGCATCGTGGGCGCCAACGGCTCGGGCAAGACCACGCTGCTCAACATCCTGAGCGGCGACGCGCCGCCCAGCACCGGCACCGTCTCCATCCCCAGGTCGCTGCGGCTGGGCGTGCTGCGCCAGGACCAGTTCCTGTACGAGGAGCAGGAGATCCTGCAGGTGGCGCTCATGGGCCACGGCGAGCTGTGGGACGCCATGGTGGCCAAGGAAAAGCTGCTGGAGAACGCCCACCTGGAGTTCGACGCCGACCGCTTCAACACGCTGGAAGAGACGGTGCAGCGGCTGGACGGCTACACGGCGGAGGCGCGCGCGGCGGAGATCCTGGAGGGCCTGGGCCTGCCCGCGGAGGTGCACCGCCAGCCGCTCTCCACGCTGTCCGGCGGCTTCAAGCTGCGCGTGCTGCTGGCGCAGGTGCTGGCCGGCAAGCCCGACGTGCTGCTGCTGGACGAGCCCACCAACCACCTGGACATCCTCTCCATCCGCTGGCTGGAGAAGTTCCTCCACGACTTCGAGGGGCCGGTGGCGGTCATCAGCCACGACCACCGCTTCCTGGACAACGTGGCCACGCACATCCTGGACGTGGACTACCAGACGGTCACGCTGTACCGCGGCAACTACACGGACTTCCTGGAGCAGAAGGTCGAGGACCGCGAGCGCAAGGAGAAGGAGATCGAGGGGCGGCAGAAGGAGATCGCGCACCACCAGAAGTTCGTGGACCGCTTCAAGGCCAAGGCCAGCAAGGCCCGGCAGGCGCAGAGCAAGCTGCGCATGATCGAGAAGATGGCCGAGGAGCTGACGGAGCTGCCCGGCAGCTCGCGGCGGTACCCCAAGTTCCGCTTCCAGCAGAAGCGGCCCAGCGGCCAGCAGGTGCTGAAGATCAACGGCATCCGCAAGTCGTTCGGCGACAACGAGGTGCTGCACGGGGTGGACCTGCAGGTGCGCCGCGGCGACCGCATGGTCATCATGGGACCCAACGGCATCGGCAAGTCCACGCTGCTCAAGATCGTGATGGGCGAGCTGCCGGCGGACGCGGGCACGGTGGAGTGGGGATACGAGACGCACCCCGGCTACTTTGCGCAGGACCACCACGAGCAGCTCGACGACCCCAACGTGACCGCCGAGCAGTGGCTGTGGAACTACTGCCCCAGCAGGGATCGCGGCTTCGTGCGCGGCCACATGGGGCTCATGCTGTTCACCGGCGACGACGGGGCCAAGCGCCTGAGCGCGCTCAGCGGCGGCGAGGCGGCGCGGCTGGTGTTCAGCAAGCTGGCGCTGGAGCAGCCCAACGTGCTGGTGCTGGACGAGCCCACCAACCACCTGGACCTGGAGTCCATCGAGGCGCTCGTCCAGGGGCTGCTGAACTACGAGGGCACGCTGATCCTGGTGAGCCACGACCGCTGGTTCGTGGGTCAGCTGGCCACGCGCGTGGTGGAGGTCACCCGCGACGGCATCCGCGACTACCTGGGCACCTACGAGGAGTACGTCCACGCGCTGGGCGACGACCACCTGGACGCGGACACGGTCGTCCTCAAGGCCAGGCGCGAGGAGAAGAAGGCGAAGCCGCCCGCCGAGAACGGCAAGCGTCCGCCCGAGCCCGCCCGCAAGCCTTCACCGCCCGTGCGCCGCGACGGCCGCGCGGAGAAGCGCCGCGACGAGATCACCGCCGGGATCGAGGCCGCGGAGGCGCGCATCGCGGAGATCGACGCGATGTTCTTGAAGCCCGGCTTCTTCGAGGAGACGCCCAACGCGCAGGTGCAGGGCCTGAACGGCGAGCGCGCGCGGCTGCAGGAGAAGGTGGAGCGGCTGATGGAGGAGTGGGAGCGGGTGGAGGCGGAGCTGGCCGCCGTCGGGTGACGCGGTGCGGGAATCCGAGGCGCTGACCCTGCTGCGCGCCGCCGTCCCCGCGGCGGACGGCGAGACGTGGGCGGACCTCGGCGCGGGCACGGGCACCTTCACCCGTGCGCTGGCCGCGCTGGTCGGCGCGTCCGGCCGCGTGATCGCGGTGGATGCGGACGACGGCGCGCTCGCCGCCCTCCGCTCCTGGCCAGCGCGATCCGCCGCACCCGTCACCCTCCTGCGCGGCGACTTCACCCGGCCGCTGGACCTGCCGCCGCTGGACGGAGTGGTGATGGCCAACGCGCTGCACTTCATTGCCGACGCGGCGGCGGTCCTCTCGCGCGTCGCATTCCACCTCAAGCCGGGCGGGCGATTGGTCGTCATCGAATACGAGGGCCGCCGCCCGAGCCGCTGGGTGCCCTATCCCGTCTCCATCGCCCGCCTCGGCGAGCTCGCCGTCACCGCCGGCTTCACTGCGCCCACCATCGCCGCCACGCGCCCCTCTGCGTTCGGCGGCCGGATGTACGTCGCCGCGATTTCGCGCAGCGGCTGACCATCGACACGGGATGGCGACGATGGAGCCCGACAATGTTTTTGCGTTTGCTGCGAATATTGCATATGCTTCGTCTATCCGCTACGTTACGTGCAGGTCCCGTTTTCCGGTGAGGTAATCCGCAGATGAGCAACGAAACCATCGGACTGATCGAGCCCACGACGGCCGACGTCGACCTTGCCCGGCGCCAGCACGAGCGCCTGATGCGTGCTGCCGCGAACGCCGAGCAGCCCGTCTCGATCAGCATTCCCTCGGTCGGGGAGTTCGACCTGCCCGGCTCGGTGTTCCGCGCGCTCGCGGCGATCCTCCACGAGATCGCGGACGGGAATTCGGTCGCCGTGCAGACTGTGGACGAGGCTGAGATCTCGACCACGGATGCGGCGGCGCTCCTGGGCATGAGCCGGCCGACCCTGATCAACGTGCTGGACGCGGGCGAGATCCCGTTCCGCTGGATCGGCTCCCACCGGCGGCTGAGCCGATCCGCCGTGCTGGCGTACAGGGCGCGTCTTGCACGCGGCGAGGCGGGCCCCGTGCGGCCCCGGCGCAGTGACCGGCTGCGCGCGCTGGAAGAGATGGCGGAAGCGACGGACGCGCTGGGCCTGGGGTACTGAGGGGCGTGCCCGGCCCGCTCGCCGTCCTGGACGCGAACGTGCTGTTCCCGTTCCAGCTCCGGAACTTCCTCTTGCACGCCGCGGCGCGCGGCATCTTCGAGCCTCTCTGGTCGCGCGACATCCTGGACGAGGTCGCGCGGCACCTGCCCGGGAAGGCGGGACTGACCGAAGCGCAGGTCAGGCATCTGTTCGCGCAGATGGAGCGGGCGTTCCCGGATGCGTTCGGTGCCGGTTACACGCACCTGATTGGAGAGGTCGAGCTTCCGGATCCGGACGACCGGCACGTGCTGGCCCTCGCGGTGCACTACGAGGCCGAGTTCCTGGTGACCAGCAATCTCGCGGACTTTCCGGCCGACGTCCTGCACCCGCTGGGCGTGGAACCGCTGGACCCGATGCGTTCGTGGAACGCCTGGCGCGCACCAGCGGCGTAGAGCTGAATTCAGCCGCCGAGCAACACCGGCTTTCGCTCAAGAAGAACCCCTATACCCCTCGGCAGTACCTGGACTCGCTGCGAGTCGGCCTCCCCGGTACGGCGAAGCGGCTCGAGTCGGAGGGCTTCCTGACGCGGCGCCCGCCCGTCTAATTGCGCCCACCGCCGCGCCGCCATCGTTGCACGGCATCCCGCGCGCGCCTACCTTGCGCGGCATCTCCCCGCGCTCCCTGCCGGTTCCACGCGTCCCGCTTCTCCGCTCTCCATGAGCACTCCGCCCGGCCTGACCGCCACCTGCTGGGGCACCCGCGGCTCCATTCCCGTGCCGGGGCCTAACACGGTGCGCTACGGCGGCAACACCCCCTGCCTGGAAGTGCAGGCGGACGGCCGCCGCTACGTGTTCGACGCGGGCACCGGCATCCGCGCGCTCAGCCGGCGCCTGGCGCCGGAGGGGCCCATCGAGGCGGAGCTGTTCCTGACGCACTTCCACTGGGACCACGTCCAGGGCTTTCCCTTCTGCAGCCAGCTCTACGACCCGGACACCCGCGTCCGCGTGCACGGCCCGCCGCAGGACGGCGCGTCCGTGGCCAGCGTGCTGGCGGGCATCATGGCGCCCTCGTACTTCCCCGTGCCGCTGCAGGCGCTGGCCGCGGGGGTGGAGTTCTCGGACGTGGACGGCGCGCCGTGGACGGACGGGACGGTGGAGGTGGCGGCGTTGCGGGTCTGCCACCCCGGCTTCACCTGCGGCTACCGGCTGACCGCGGGCGGCGCCTCGCTGGCGTACGTGCCCGACAACGAGCTGGGCGCGGCGGACGGCGCGCTGTACCGGCGAATGGTGGAGCTGGCGGCCGGCGTGGACCTGCTGGTGCACGACGCCATGTGGCGCGACGACGAGTACCCGCGCTTCCGCGGCTGGGGCCACGGCAGCGTGAGCGATGCCGTGCGGCTGGCGGAGGACGCGGGCGCCCGCCGGCTCCTGCTCTTCCACTACGCCCCCGAGCGGTCGGACGACGAGCTGGACGACGTCGTCCGCGAGGTGCGGCGCGGGCTGGCGGAGCGCGGGTCTTCGCTCTGGGTGGACGCGGCCGCCGAGGGCGAGGCCATTCCCGTGGCCACGGGGGCCGCATGAGCATCGTGCCGCATCACTCCGCCACGGCCGGGCCGCTCCCGCCGCGCGTGGCCCGGGCGCCGGGTCCGCTGCTGCTCCACTCCGCGGCCTGGACTGCCCCCGCGCACCTGGCGGGCGCGCTGGAGACGCGGCCCATCGCCTCGCTCGCGGACGTCGCATCGCCCGATGCGCCGACGGTGCTGGTGCTGGACCGGGCGCTCGCGGCGGGGGCGGACGATCTCGAGGATGCGCTGCGGGAGCTGCCGGAGGCCGTCAGCGTGGTCCCCGCGGACGAGGAGGCGGACGCGCTGGCGCGGAGCAGCGAGCGGGTGCTGGGGGTGCTTCCCCCGGCTCCGGAAGCCGCCGCGCGGGCGATCCGCGACGCCCTGCGGCTCTCCGCCTCGCGGCTGGCGCAGGCGCGGCTGGAGCGCGAGCTGGCGGGCGCGCGCCAGGAGCTGCGCGAGCTGGCGGGCGTGGGCATGGCGCTGACGACGGAGCGGGACCCCGAGCGCCTGCTGCGCACCATCCTCTCCAAGGCGCGCCAGCTCACCGCCAGCGACGCGGGCAGCCTCTACCTGGTGGAGGAGGGCGAGGACGGCGGGCCGCGCCTGTGCTTCGCGCTGTCCCAGAACGACTCCATCGACGCGCCTTTCCAGGCGTACACCCTGCCGCTGGACACCACCAGCGTGGCGGGCTACGCCGCCGTCACCCGCGAGACGCTGCGGGTGGCGGACGCGTACGACCTGCCCGCGGACGCGCCGTACCGCCTGAACCGCAGCTTCGACGAGCGCTTCGGCTACCGCACCTGCTCCATGCTGGTGGTGCCGATGGTGGACCACCCCGGCAACGTCGTGGGCGTGCTGCAGCTCATCAACCACAAGCGCGACCCGGCCGCGCGCATCGACGGCCCGGACGCGGCGCGGCGCTGGGTGGTGCCGTACCGCCCGCGCGAGATGGAGCTGGTGCAGGCGCTGGCGGGGCAGGCGGCGGTCTCCATCGAGAACTCGCGGCTGTACCGCCAGGTGGAGAACCTGTTCGAGAGCTTCGTGAAGGCCGCCGTGGTCGCCGTGGACCAGCGCGACCCCGCCACCAGCGGCCACAGCGTGCGCGTGGCCACGCTCACCTGCGACCTGGCGGCGGCGCTGGAGCGCGGCGGGCGCGGTCGCTACGCCGGCATGCGCTTCACCGCCGAGCAGATGCGCGAGCTGCGCTACGCTTCGCTGCTGCACGACTTCGGCAAGGTGGGCGTGCGCGAGGAGGTGCTGGTCAAGCCCAAGAAGCTGCCGCCGCTGCTGCTGGAGCGCGTGCGGGCCCGCTTCGACTTCATCCGCCGCACGCTGGAGATGGAGCACTACCGCGCCCGCGCCCTGGCCGCCGAGCGCGGCGAGCGTGGCGAGCGGCTGGCGGAGCCGGTGGATGCGGCGGCGCAGGCGCGCATGGCGGAGCTGGAGCGCGTGCGCGCGCTGGTGCTGGCCGCCAACGAGCCCACCATCCTGCCCGAGCGGGCGGCGGCGGAGCTGGACGGGCTGTCACGGGTGACGTTCGCGGGGCCGGACGGCGAGCCGCTGCCGTACCTGACGGAGGAGGAGCTGGCGTACCTGCGCATCCCCAAGGGCTCGCTCACCGACGGCGAGCGCAGGGAGATCGAGAGCCACGTGGAGCAGACGTACCGCTTCCTGGTGCAGATCCCGTGGACGGGCGACCTGCGCAACGTGGCCGCGATCGCGTACGGGCACCACGAGAAGCTGAACGGCCGCGGCTACCCGCGCGGCGTGGGCGGCGACGGCCTGCCGCCGCAGACGCGGATGATGACCGTCGCCGACATCTTCGACGCCCTGACCGCCAGCGACCGCCCCTACAAGCGCGCCGTCAGCCCCGAGAAGGCCATCGACATCCTGCACATGGAAGCTCGCGACGGCCTGCTGGACACCGATCTGGTGGAGACCATGGTGGAGAGCGGCGTCTACCGCCGCATCCTGGAGGTGGACTGGCGGGCGCTGTGATTTACGGAGAGACGTGCGAAGGATGTGGCAGGTGAGCCGTAGTGGCCCGGTAGCTTCCCATGCCTGAACGCACGGAGGGCGCGGGGGGACCGAAGTCCCTCCGCGCCCTCCCGCTTTCACGCGCGAGGCTACCGTGTCATTGCCCGGGTGGCCGCGCCGTGCCGCCGGGGGCCGCCGGCGCGCCACCCGCCGCCCCCCCGCCCGCACCGCCCGTCGTGTCGCCCGCCGCCCCGGCCCCCGGGGCTGCCCGGGCCGCGCGCGTGGACGCGAAGAACCTGACGAACTTGTCCGTGCCCGTCACCGGCGCCGTCTCGGCGTCCGCCGGGTCCGGGGCGCTGTTGTTGCCGCCCAGCAGGATGAAGCTGAAGTCTCCTCCCTTGACCTGGGCGTTGCCGTGGCACCCCATGCACCCGCCCATGTTGTACCCCTGCCCGCCGGCGTACACGTTGTGGAACGGCCCGTTGGCCGGCGGCGTGGGGCACCCGTCCACGGTCCCGGTGGGGTTGCTGCCGCACCAGTCGGTGATCAGGGGGAACGTGTTGGAGTTGCCGGGAAAGGCGGGCTGGAACTGCCCGCTGAACACCTGGAGGTTCTGGTCCGTCTCCACCACGATGTTGGCCTGGTAGTACGTGGCGGAGTCCGCACCGGTGTAGGCCACCCCCGGCTGCTTGTCGATCGGCACGTACTGCACGTTGATCAGCTTGTAGTTCTGCCACACCGCCGCGGGCAGGTTGTTGGCCTGCGCGTACTGCGTCATGGCCGCGTGCGCCGCCTCGTTGGCGTCGATGATGGTCTGCGGAATGCCGTGCACCCGCCGGTTGACGGAGATGACGCCCTGCGGCTCCGGCTGGTTCGGCGTGTTCACGTAGTACAGCCGGCTGCCCGGCGTGCTGTTGGCGACGGCGGGCGCCTGGTGCTGGATGTTCGACGTGTCGTACCCGTTGGGCGCGGGGTCCTGCGCGAACTGCGACGTGATCACCGGGTCCATCGGCGCGGCCTGCAGCACCGAGTCCATCCCCGCGCGCACCGCGCCGTTCTCGTCCTCCACCGGCTGTCCCGACGCCGTCAGGAGGTTGTCCGCCTGCTCGAAGGTGGCGAAGACGAAGTACGGCTGGCCGGGCGTCTTCTGGATGATGTGCAGCGCCACCAGCCCCATCGT
>DASTLD010000432.1:0-6644 GCA_035715345.1 Longimicrobium sp. | reverse complement strand
CCCGCCGGGGCGTCTCTACGGAGGATGCGAAACACGGGAGCCAGCAGAACGCCTCGTCCTCCGCCATCCTCACTTCCGCACTCACGCACTAACGCACTCACGCACTTCCTTGACCGACGCATACATCATCGACGCGCTGCGCACGCCGGTCGGGCGATACGGCGGCGCTCTCGCCTCCGTGCGGCCGGACGACCTGGCGGCGACGGTCGTGCGCGCCGTCGTGGAGCGGACGGGGGTGGCGCCCGAGAGCGTGGACGACGTCATCTTCGGGTGCGCCAACCAGGCGGGCGAGGACAACCGCAACGTCGCGCGCATGGCCTGGCTGCTGGCGGGCTTCCCCGTCTCCGTCGCGGGGCAGACGGTCAACCGGTTGTGCGGCTCCGGCCTGCAGGCGGTCCGCGCCGCCTTCCACGCCATCCGCGCCGGCGAGGGACACGTCTTCGTCGCGGGCGGGGTGGAGAGCATGAGCCGCGCGCCGTGGGTCATGCTCAAGCCCACCGAGCCGTTCCCGCGCGGCACGCCGGAGATGGCGGACTCGCTGCTGGGCTGGCGCTTCGTGAACCCGAAGATGCCCGCCGAGTGGACCGTCTCCCTGGGCGAGACGGCGGAGATCATCGCGGAGGAGTACGGCGTCACGCGCGAGGACCAGGACGCCTTTGCGCTGGCCAGCCAGCAGCGCGCCGCCGCCGCCATCGCCGAGGGCCACTTCCGCGGCGAGATCGTCCCCGTGGAGATCCCGCAGCGCAAGGGGCCGCCCAGGGTGGTGGACACCGACGAGCACCCGCGCGCGGACACCACCCTCGACAGCCTGACCGGCCTCAAGCCCGCCTTCCGCAGGGACCGCGGCACGGTCACCGCCGGGAACTCGTCCGGCCTGAACGACGGCGCGTCCGCGCTGCTGGTCGCGTCGGCGGAGGCGGCGGAGCGCGCGGGGCTGCGGCCGCTGGCGCGCATCGTGGCGAGCGACGTGGCGGGCGTGGAGCCGCACCGCATGGGCATCGGCCCGGTGCCGGCCACGCGCAAGGCGCTGGCGCGCGCGGGGCTCTCCATCGCCGACATCGGGCTGGTGGAGCTGAACGAGGCCTTCGCGGCGCAGTCCGTGGCCTGCATCCGCGAGCTGGGCGTGGACCCGGAGATCGTCAACGTCTCCGGCGGCGCGGTGGCCGTGGGGCACCCGCTGGGCTCGTCCGGCGCGCGCATCCTGACCACGCTCGTCCACGAGATGCACCGCCGCGGCGTCCGCTACGGCCTGGCCACGATGTGCATCGGCGTGGGCCAGGGCATCTCTATGATCGTGGAGCGGGTGGAGCTGTGAGCGAAACGGTGCTGCTGCGCGTCGAGGACGGCGTCGCCTGGATCACCCTCAATCGCCCGGACCGGCTGAACGCCTTCGCCGGGACCATGCGCGACGAGCTGCACGACGCCATCGACCGCGCCGCCGCGTCGCCGGAGGTGCGGGTGATGGTGATCACCGGCGCGGGCCGCGGCTTCTGCACCGGCGCGGACGTGGAGGTGATGGGCGACCTGCTGGCGCGCGGCGACGACGCGGCGTTCGAGAAGCTGGTGGAGGCGGGGATGCGCGTCGTGCGCCGTCTCGCCGCGGTGGAGCAGCCGACGATCGCCGCGGTCAACGGCGCGGCGGCGGGCGCCGGCGCCTCGCTGGCGCTGGCGTGCGACTTCCGCATCGCGTCCGAGCGCGCATCCATCGGCATCACCTTCAACCGCATCGGCCTGCACCCGGACTGGGGCGCCACCTGGTTCCTGCCCCGCCTGGTGGGCCCCGGCCGCGCCGCCGAGCTGGTGATGAGCGCCCGCATGGTCGAGGCGCGCGAGGCGGAGCGGATCGGCCTGTTCGAGCGCGTCTTCGGGGAGGACCGCTTCCAGGACGAGGTGCGCCAGGCCGCGACGGAGCTCGCAGCCAAGCCGCCCCTGGCGATTCGCGCCGCCAAGCGCACCCTGCGCGCCTCGCTGGACGGCACGCTGGACGACGCGCTCCTGGCCGAGCGCACCCAGCAGATGCGCTGCTTCCGCTCCGCCGACGCGCGTGAGGGCATCGCCGCCTTCCGCGAGAAGCGCGCAGCCGTTTTCCGGGGGGAGTAAGCGCTCCGACCCGTCGTGCCTCAGGACATCCGCAGGTCTTCAGCCGTGAAGAGGAACACGGTTCCCGCACGCACCGCCGAGTGGACTCCCTCGTCCGCCTCTCCGCGGCCGGTGAACAGCGCGGTGTGCACGCGCGTGGTTCCCGGGATTTCCGCGGCGACCATCGCGGTGCGATGCTGGAGCACTGCAAGGTCCCCCGTCGTCACCCGGCCCCACTTGCATTCTCCAACGAGCAGCTCGCCCTTTGCGCCGATCGAGACGATGTCCACCTGGTTCTGAGAAGTCGCGTCCCACCACTCGCCCAGACGCAGGGGCTTGAACGGCAGGCGGTCGGTCCGGCGCACGAAGTCCCGGCAGACCTCCTCGAACACCGGTCCCATGTGATCGTCCAGGCCGGGCAGCACGACTTCCTCCCAGAGCCGCTCCGGTTCGACCAGCCCCACGCTGCCAGCGTTGATCAGCCGGACCACCGTTCTGTGCCAGAACGCCACGTACGGGTCCACGATGCGATAGAGCACGCGCTTCGATTTCTGCGGGCTCTTCTCGGTAACCGGGACCACACGCTGGATGACCTCCATCTCCTCGAGCCACTGCAGCGGCCGCTGGAGTGCCCCGCCGGCGCGCCCTACCCGCTTCGTGATCCCGCTCCAGGTCCGCTCGCCGCCCGCGATGGCTTCGATGATCGAATAGTGGACGTGCGCGTCGGAGGCGAATGCATCGAGCATGTGCTGCGCCTCATCCACCAGCCGGCCGGAGGGGCTCAGCAGCAGGGCCGCCGCGTTCTCCGCAAGCGACTGCTCCGCATCCAGCAGGCTCAGGTGCCCGGGCAGGTCTCCAAAAAGGCCGTACGCCACCATCTGGTCTCGCACGCCGTACTGCGGCATGAAGAGCGCCGAGTCCGCAAAGCCGAATGGGTCGACGACCAGCTTTGCCGTACGGCGGCCGTACAGCGGCTGATCCACCTGCTCCAGCCGGTTCATCGCGGTAATGTAGGACCCGCTCAGCACGAGTTTCATCCCCGTTCCGGGCCAGTCGTGGTCCCATGCCCGCTGGATGATGGACGTGAGCGCGGGGGCCGCAGCCGCCAGATACGGGAACTCGTCGAGCACCAGGAGAAACGGGTGTCCTCGCGCCTGGTCCGTTACGTAGCCGAAGAGGTCTTCCCAGGATGAAAAGGCGACTCCACGCTGGAGAGCCGGATCGTCGAATCGGCCTCCCACGATGCGGCTGAGCGCCGCGAGCTGCTCGGCCTCGGTCCGCCGCGTGGCCTGGTAGTAGATGCCGTTCACCTGCTGCGAAAAGCGGGAGAGGACGAAGCTCTTTCCAACGCGGCGGCGGCCGACCACGAATACCAGATCAGGCCGCGGACGAGCCCACGCCTGCTCCAGCACTCGCCATTCGGAAACGCGGTCGAACACCTCCGGAGGCTTGGTGATCGGCATTGGGCCACACACGCCTAACAGGGTTCCACTAGTGGTAGTTCCACTGATGGTAGTTCCACCAGTGGTAGTTCGTCAAGGAGGTCTCGTGATCCCAACCGCCAGGGCGTGGCGCATCGGCTGGGCGGCACGGTAAGTTGCCGCGAACCTAAGGCAACGATGCACGCAGAAGCACCATGATCTCTCGTATTCTCGCCTGCCTGCTGCTCTCGCTCGCCGCCGCGGCGTGCGACGGGGCCACGGAGCCGGAGGGCATCGAAGGGCTGTACGAGGTCGCCACCGTCAACGGGGACGACCCGCCCGAGTACATCAACTGGAACGGCAGCCAGGAGGGCGGCACGCAGCTCACCGGCGCGCTGCTGCGCATCATCCCGCCGGACAGCATCGCCCTGGCGCTGGTGACGCGCACCGTCGAGGACGGCGACGCCGGACCGAAGCAGACGGAGGTGTTCCGCGGCACGTACCAGGTGGAGGCGGGCCACATCACCACCTCCATGCTGCGCTCGGACACGGACCGCCCGCTGGGGTTCGCCGCGGGCGCCGTGCTCGACGGGCGCATCGACCTGACCGTGAACATGCTGGCCCCCGCGTACACCGGGTACTTCTCCTACCCGGTCTCGATGAGCTTCCGCCGCTGACCCGCATCCACCGAATCGTGCCAGACCAGCAGATCGACACCGTCGCCGTGCTCGGCGCGGGCACCATGGGAAACGGCATCGCGCAGGTGTGCGCCATGGCCGGCTGCCGCGTATCGCTGTACGACGCGCAGGAGGGCGCCGTCGCGCGGGCGATGGGTACCATCCGCGGCAACCTGGACAAGGGCGTGGAGCGCGGAAAGGTGACCGCGGAGGCGCGCGACTCCACGCTCGCCAACCTTCGCGAGGCCGCCGACCTCGCCGCCGCCGCGGGGGACGCGGACCTGGTGATCGAGGCGGTGCCGGAGCGCATGGAGCTGAAGACCGCCATCTTCGCGGACCTGGATCGCCTCGCACCCACGCACGCCATCCTGGGGACGAACACCTCGTCGCTCAGCGTCAGCCGCATCGCGGAGGCGACCGGACGCGCGGGGAAGGTCATCGGCCTGCACTTCTTCAACCCCGTGCACATCATGAAGCTGCTGGAGGTGGTGCGGGGGCGGGAGACGGCGCAGGAGACGGTGGACGCGTCGCTGGCGTTCGCGCGGCGCATCGGCAAGGAGCCCATCGTGGTGACGGACACGCCCGGCTTCGCCTCGTCGCGGCTGGGCATCGTGCTGGGGCTGGAAGCCATGCGCATGGTGGAGCAGGGCGTCGCCAGCCCGCAGGACATCGACAGGGCCATGGAGCTGGGCTACAACCATCCCATGGGCCCGCTCAAGCTGACGGACCTGGTCGGGCTGGACGTGCGCCTGGGCATAGCCGAGTACCTGCACGGCGAGCTGGGCGATGACCAGTACCGCGCCCCCGAGCTGCTGCGGCGGATGGTGTCCGAAGGAAAGCTGGGCAAGAAGAGCGGCCAGGGCTTCTACGACTGGACGCAGGAGGGCAAGTGAGCTACGAGACGCTGCTGGTGGAGCGCGACGGCGCCGTCGCCGTCCTGACCATCAACCGCCCGGAGAAGCGCAACGCGCTGAGCAGCCAGGTGCGCGCGGACCTGGTCGCCGCGCTGGACGAGCTGCGCGGCGACGACGCCGTGCGCGTGCTGGTCGTCACCGGCGCGGGCGACAAGGCGTTCGTCGCGGGCGCGGACATCGCCGAGTTCGCGGAGCGTACGCCGCTGGAGCAGCGCGCCGCCATGACCGGCCGCCGCGTGTTCGACGAGATCGCCGCGTATCCCAAGCCGGTGATCGCGATGATCAACGGCTTCTGCCTGGGCGGCGGGTGCGAGCTGGCGCTGGGGTGCGACGTGCGCATCGCCGCGGACACCGCGAAGCTGGGGCAGCCGGAGATCAACCTGGGCATCATCCCCGGGGGCGGCGGCACGCAGCGGCTGCCGCGCGTGGTGGGCATGGGCCAGGCGATGCGGCTCGTGCTCTCCGGCGAGCTGATCGACGCGGCGGAGGCGCTGCGCATCGGCCTGGTGGACGTGGTGCACCCCGGCGCCGACCTCCGCGCGCGCACCCTCGACTTCGCCCGTGCGATGGCGGGCAAGTCGCCGGTCGCGCTGCGCATGGCCAAGTCCGCCGTCCGCGCCGCCGCGGAGATGCCGCTGGCCGCGGGCCTGGCCTATGAGACCGAGCTGTTCGTCACCTGCTTCGCCAGCGACGACAAGCGCGAGGGCATCGCCGCCTTCCTCGAGAAGCGCGCTCCGGAGTTCACCGGCCGCTGACCGCTCCTGGTCGTCCCCTTCCCCTCACATCATCGAGATTTCCGACCCGGTTCGTGCCGCCGCTGGCACGAACCGGACGCGCATTCCGCGATTCGTCACGTGGCGTGAAATATTGCTTGACGCTTGGTGCTGCTTGATTTAGGCTAGATATCGATTATCGCTATTCCATCGCTTTTCCGCTGCCCGCGCCGATGGTAGACAACGCCTTCACTGATCTCCTGACGAACCGGTACTTCGTGGCGGTGGGCGTGCCGGGCCTGCTGATCGCGATCGGGGCCGTGGCAAAGAAGATCGTCCGAGGACCGGGTTGGGTCCGGCAGGATTTCTTTCTCGGAGTGGACCTGGCCCTGGCCAGCCTCTCCGCCGCACTGATTCATGTCTACGAGGTGATCGGCCGATGGAGCGCGGACGTGGCGGTGCCCGGACGTGGAGCGGCGGAGCGGGAATTGCTTGCGGCGATGACTTTCCTGACGTTCTGCCTGCTCGCGTTCCTGCTGGTGGTCGCGCTGCACCAGGACCAGGAGCAAAAGCCGAGGACCGGGAAGCGGCAGCTCTTCTGGCTGGGGGTGGTTACGAACGTGTTCGCCGGAGGGCTGCTGACGGCGTTCATCCTCTTCATCAAAGGAGTGCAGCCATGACCGGGCACCAGATGGACGACGTCCCGGGCGCCCTTACGCTCGACGTGGCCAGCCTGACGCTGGCGTTCACGAGCTTGGGCGTGTTCGGGCTCGGCAGCGAGTCCGCGCAGCCGGGGTTCTTCGGCCTCTCGATCGTGATGATGGCAGTCGCGACGACGCT
>DASTLD010000431.1:0-14689 GCA_035715345.1 Longimicrobium sp. | reverse complement strand
GGCCGCGGGTGATCGCGCACGCGATCAGCCCGTTCATCCCTCCCTTCATCCCCCGTCATCATGAAGCGAAGCATCCTGACGGCCTGCACCGCTGTCGCCGCGCTCATCGCTGCCGCGCCCGGTGCGTCCGCGCAGCGCATTCAGAGCCACGCCGTCTCCGCCCGCGACGTTCCGCGCGAAGCGGCGTACGAGGGAAAGCTGGAGCTGGCGCGGCGCTGGACGGACCGCCTGGGCGAGAACCTGCTGCTCCTGACGCGTACCAACGAGTTCCCGTCCAGAGGCTGTGAGGAGTACCAGGACCCCTGCAGCGACCGCGAGATCTACGGCTACCACTACGTCCGCCGTGGCGGCGCGTACACGCTGCTCTGGCAGACCACGGATTTCGAGCGGGACTGCGATTTCGACCTAGTCCTGCAGTACCGCCCCGAAGGTGTGGCCATCACCGACCTGGACGCGGACGGCATCGCCGAGAGCACCTACGTCTACATGCACACGTGCACCAGCGACGTGAGCCCCAACGGGATGAAGCTGATCATGCACGAGGGCGCGGAGAAGTACGCCATCCGCGGCAGCGCCGACATCAGCGACGGGATCGGTGAGGAGTACGGGCGCGGGAGCATGGCGGTGGACCCGGCCTTCAACCGCGCGCCCGCTGCGTTCCGGGAATTCGCCGTGCGGCACTGGCGGCGCTTCGAGCGCCAGGCGTCCTGGGCGGCCGACTACAACGACAGGCGCTGAACGGAATCGCGATGCAGGAGCACAGCTTCCGCGCGGTCATCCGCGAGAGTGATGGCGGCGGCGCGTACGTGGAGATCCCGTTCGACGTGGAGCGGGCGTTCGGGGCCAAGCGCGTGAAGGTCGCGGCCACCATCGACGGCGAGCCCTACCGCGGGTCGCTGGTGCGCATGGGCGGCGACTGCCACATGCTCATCGTGTTGAAGGGGATCCGCGCGAAGATCGGGAAGGGTCCGGGAGACGAGGTGGCCGTCGTGGTGCGCGAGGACACGGAGCCGCGCCGGGTGGAGGTCCCCGCCGACCTAGCCGATGCGCTCGCGGCGCACGCGGAGGCGCGGGCGTTCTTCGACCGCCTGTCCTACACGAACCAGCGCGAGTACGTCGCTTGGATCACCTCCGCCAGGCGCGACGAGACCCGCCGCACCCGCATCTCCCGCGCGGTGCAGATGCTGGCGCAGGGAAAGCGCGAGCCCTGAGGCGCCAGGCTGATCGGCTCACGCAGAGACGCGGAGGACGCAGAGAACTGAACCGTTTCTCGGCGTCCTCCGCGTCTCTGCGTGAGAAAATCTCAGCGGTTGCAGCCGTGCGGAATCAGTGCCCCGTCGCGGCGGGTTCGGCGCGTACGAGGGGCACGCCGGCGATGGCGACGCCGGCGGGCGCGGCGGCGCGGGCAAGCACCAGCGTGAAGGTGGAGCCGGCGCCGGGCTCGCTGGCCACCTCCAGCTCCCCGCCCATGCCGCGCGCCAGGTCGCGGCTGATGGCCAGGCCCAGCCCCACCCCCTCGTCCGGGCGGTTCAGCGCCCGCTCGCCCTGCACGAACGGCTCGAAGATGTGCGGCAGCCGGTCCGCGCGGATGCCGGTGCCGGTGTCGCGCACGTGCACCCGCACGCGGTGGTCGTCCGCGTCGCACGCCACCTCCACGCTGCCGCCCTCGGGCGTGTACTTGATGGCGTTCGCCAGGAGGTTGAGCACCACCTGCCGCAGCTTGTCGCGGTCGGCGCGCACCTTGAGGTCCGGGTCGCAGACGTGGTGCGTGAAGATGAGCCGCGACGCGTGCACCTGCGGCGCCACCATCTCCTCCAGCTCGGCCAGCGCGTCGTGCAGCGGCACGTCCTCCAGCGCGTACTGCACCTGTCCGGCGTCGATGCGGGCGTAGCTCAGCAGGTCGTTGATGAGCGCCAGCAGGTGCGCCTGGCTGCGGCCGATGCGCGCCAGGGCCAGCTTCTGCGCGTCCGTCACCGGGCCGTGGATACCCATCTCCAGCAGCTCCGCGTAGCCGCCGATGGCGTTGAGCGGCGTGCGCAGCTCGTGGCTCATCACCGCCAGGAAGTCGCCCTTGGCGCGGCTGGCGGACTCCGCCTCGCCGCGCGCGCGCTCGGCGTCCGCGCGGGCGCGCTCCGCCTGGTCCATGGCCACGCGGAGCTGCTGGTTGGCCTCCGCCAGCTCGTCCGCGGCGCCCTGCGCCTCCGCCACGCGGTACTCCAGCTCGCGGCGCGTGCCGGCCACCTGCCGCGCCATGGCGTCGAAGCTGGCCGCCAGCCGCCCGATCTCGTCGCGGCCGGCGCGGGAGACGGGCTGCGCGTAGGTGCCCATCGCCACCGCCTCCGACGCGGCGGTCAGCGCGGCCAGCGGGCGGGTGATGCGCCGGCTGGCCACCCACGACAGCGCCCCGCCCACGGCAGTGATCACCAGCCCCAGCACCGCCAGCCGCCGCGTCGTCGCCCGCGGGCGGGCCAGCACCCAGCGCTCCGGTGTTTCCAGCACGAACACCCACGGCGTGCCCGCCACCCGCGCCTCCGCGGCGTAGGTGCGGCCGGTGGGGCGATGGTAGACCAGCCCCTGCGCGCTGGAGTCGCGCCGCTGCGGCGCGGCGCCGGCCTGGCCGGGCGCGGCGGACCAGAAGGAGCCGTCCGCGTTGCGCGTGAAGAGCGCGACGTCCTCGCCCAGGAGCTGGCGCAGCGTGCGGGCGATGTCGCGCGGGCCGCCCACCCCCCGCGGCTGCGCGACGTACCCGGCGATGCGCCCCTCGGCCGGCACCGGCGCCACCATCCAGAAGACGGTGCTGCCGCCGGCGGGCTGGAACGGCCCGAAGCGGACCGCGTCCGCGGGCTGGCCCGGCCCCGGCGGCAGCGCCGCGAGCGGCACCCGCTGCGCCGCCGGCAGCTCGCGGCGGATGCGCGCCACCACCCGCCCCTGCGCGTCCCACAGCTCCACCGGCAGCGTGCTGTCGCGCGACGGGGCCAGGCCGGCCAGCACCCGCCGCGCGGCCGCCAGGTCCGCCTGGCCCGCCGCGGGCGCAAGGGCGCGGGCGACGGCCGGCTCGCGGGCGGCGGCGCTCATCTCCGCCGCGCGCTCCCGGATGGAGACGCGGGCGCTGGCGGCGATCTCCTGCACCGCCGTGCTCAGCCGCGCGCGCACGATGGTCTGCGCACCCTGGGTGACCCGCGCGGAGACGAGGAAGAGCATCACCGCCAGCCCCGTGGCCAGGAAGCCGGTCACCAGCAGCGGCAGCTTCCACTCGAGCGGGATGGCGCCCCCCAGCGGCAGCGCGCGGGTGCGGTCGGCGGTGGTCGGGTGGGGAGGCCGGGTCATCGGGATGGGACCTGCGGGAGGGCTGAATTCCGTGCGTGCATCCGCGGATGCTCATACGGAACATGCTCAAAGTCTCGGAAACAGACAAGCGCAGGGGTCTGCGCGGGAGGCCCCACCCCCCCGCCCCCTCCCCCCGCGCCGCACGGAGCCGTGCGCGTTTTAGCAGCACCGCTGCGCGCGGCGCGCGGAGAGGGGGAGAACTGACTCGCACGGACGCTCGTTCCGCGCGCAGACCATCAACCCTCCCTCAGACTTGGGGGAGGGTGCGAGCCTAAGCGAGCGGGTGGGGGCGCCCGCGCCCGCGCCAATGCCTCGCCAAGGGCGATGATCTTCATCACCGCCCCCTCCGCGCGAGGTTGCGAAACGGGCGGGCATTCCTGAGGTTGGGGGGAGCGCCTTCATCCCCCATCGCCATCGCACCGCCGATGCTGATCGCCCTGCTCTCGCTGGCCCTGCAGACCCCCGCGCCCGCGCAGGCGCAGGTGGACACGGCCGCGCAGTACGTGGTGCTGAACCACGGCCGATACGCCGGCGACATGCGCGTGACCCGCGACGCGGACTCCGTCATCGTCCGCTTCATCTACCAGGACCGCCAGCGCGGCCCCCGCGTGGAGACGCGCTACTGGTTCGCCCCGGACGGCAGCCTGGTCAGGTTGGCCACGCGCAGCCTGCCCGCCGGCGCCGCGCCGTCGTCCGTCTGGGACCGCTTCGAGATCGTGGGGCAGACGGTGCGCTTCGGCTCGCCCGGCGACTCCGCGGGCGTGCCGCGCGACCCCAGCGCGTACTACAACCCGCGGGCCTACACGCCGTACGACCAGGCCCGGCTGGCCGCCCACCTGCTGCGCCAGCCGGACCGCAGCGCCCGCATCATCCCCCTCGGCACCGCCACGGCGGAGATCGTCGGCGAGGCGACGGTGGCGGTGAACGGGACGCCGCAGCGCGCGCGGCTGGTGATGGTGGACGGGCTGGGGCTGTCGCCGGACGGCGTGTGGCTGGACGACGCGGGCGAGCTGTTCGCCAGCCAGGCCTGGTGGTTCATCACCGTGCGCCGCGGCGCGGAGGACGCGCTGCCCACGCTGCGCGCCGTCGAGCGCGGCTACCACGCCCGCCGCGCGGAGGCCGTCGCCCGGCGCTTTTCGGACGCGCGCACGGGGCCGCTGGTCATCCGCAACGGCGACGTGTTCGACAGCGAGCGCGGCACCGTCCGCCCGCGCACCACCGTGGTCATCCAGGGCGACCGCATCACCGCGGTGGGCCCGGCGGACTCCGTGCGCATCCCCGCCGGCGCGCGCGTGATCGACGCCACGGGCAAGACGGTGCTGCCGGGGCTGTGGGACATGCACACCCACCTGCACTTCGTCGGCGAGGAGACCACCGGGCTGCTGTACCTGGCCGCCGGCATCACCACCGTGCGCGACGTGGCGGCGGACATCGACGCCGCGCTGTCGCAGCGCGAGCGGGCGCAGGCGGGCACCTTCCTGTCGCCGCGCGTGCTGCTGGCGGGCTTCATCGAGGGGCCGGGCCGCTGGGCGGGCCCGTCCGGCGTGCTGGTGCGCACGGAAGAGGAGGCGCGCGACTGGGTGGCGCGCTACGACTCCATGGGCTACCGCCAGATCAAGCTCTACAACCTGGTGCACCCGGACCTGGTGCCCACCATCGCCGAGGAGACGCACAAGCGGGGGATGCGGCTGAGCGGGCACGTGCCGCGCGGGCTGACCGTGCCGGGCGCGGTCACGCTCGGCTTCGACGAGATCAACCACTCCGCGTTCCTGTTCTCCACCTTCTTCCAGGACTCGCTGTACGTGCCGCGCATGCGGGCGTACAGCCAGGTGGCGGCCTCCGTGGCGCCCACCTTCGACGTGGACGGGCGGGAGATGACGGAGCTGATCCTTTTCCTGCGCGAGAAGGGGACGGTGGTGGACGGCACCTTCAACGTGTGGCAGGACCGCTCCGTCCCCTTGGCGGACGGCACGGACCCGGTGTTCGGGCCCACGCTGGCGTGGCTGCCACCGGTGGTGCGCCGCAACATGACGCCGGGCGGGCCCGGCAGCCCGCAGGAGACGGCGCGGGCCCAGGCCGCCAGCGCCGCCTACCGCCGCGTGCTCAAGCGCCTGTTCGACGCCGGCGTCACGCTGGTGCCGGGCACGGACAACTTCCCCGGCCTGAGCTACCACGGCGAGCTGGAGATCTACGAGCGCGCCGGCATCCCCGCGGCCAGCGTGCTGCAGATCGCCACCATCGTCTCCGCGCGGGTGATGAAGGAGGACAAGGACTACGGCAGCATCACCGCCGGCAAGGTGGCGGACCTGGTGATCGTGGACGGCCGCCCCGCGGAGCGCGTCCGCGACATCCGCCGCACCACGCACGTGGTCCGCGCGGGAAAGCTGTACGATGCGCGCGCGCTGTACGAGGCCGCGGGGCTCACGCCCCGCTGGTAGGCCGGACCGCCGCGCGCTGAAACCGGGCCCGCCCATGCCGCGTTCCATCTGACCCGTATGGAATCGATGACGGAACTGCGCCCGCGCTTTCGCATGCGGCTCTGGCTCTCCACCACCCTGACGCCGTGGATCAAGGGCCTGGGCCTGGCCTTCGTGGCGGTGATGGGGGCGGTCATGGCCGGCGTGGAGGGCGGCGGGGCAAGGAACGCGGGCGCCGCGGCGGCGATGGTCGCCGTGGCGGCCTGGGGGCTGCTGCCGCTGTGCAGCGTCCAGCAGGTGGGATACACGCTGGTCCTGACGCGGTGGTTCCGGGAGGTGGCCGTTCCCATGGAGCAGGTCCAGCGCGTGACGGCCGCGTGGTGGGCGCGGCCGGGCGCCATCACCCTCGTCTTCCACGAGCCCACGCCGTTCGGGCGGCACGTGAGCTTCGTGCCGCCCATCGAGCCGCTGGACGGGCTGCCCTTCCTGCGCCGGCACGACGTGGCGGACCTGCGCCGCATGGTCCGCGAGGCGCACCAGCGCGCCGCCCAACGAAACCCGCAACCGAGAGGAACGCGATGAAGTGCCCCGTGTGCCTGACCCCGGACCTGGTGATGACGGACCGCCAGGGCATCGAGATCGACTACTGCCCGCAGTGCCGCGGCGTGTGGCTGGACCGCGGCGAGCTGGACAAGATCATCGACCGCTCCGCCGCCGCCCCCGGCGCCGCGCCCCAGGCCGGCGGATACGCCCCGCAGCCCGGCGCCGGCTACGCGCCGGACCCGGGCTATCCGTCCCACCAGCCGAAGCGCTACGACGACGACTACAAGCACGGCGGCTACGGCCACGGGTACGGCCACCACCACAAGAAGAAGCGCGGCGGCTTCCTGGGCGAGATCTTCGACTTCGACTGAGGCCTGGTCGCCGCAGGGGGCGCCGAGTTTCACCGGTGCGGATCCCTTCCGGTTTCTCCTGAATCTGATCGCGCACGCCGCGCGGCTCCCGGCCGCGCGGACATGGGGGCGCCTCACGAGGCTCTGGCTGTCGTGCGGCGCCCCGATTAGTGTGGACGGAACGCGCCCGCGCCGTACGTGGGAGCGCCCGCCCCGGTCCCCGCCCGCGTCCTCCCCGCCCGCCGACGCCCGCCATGAGCAGTGCAGACCCCGCCGAGCCCGCCGCCGCCTCCGCCGCCGCCGAGGTCCGCCTTGCGGACAGCCTGAGCCGGCCGCTGGAAGCGCTCTACCGCGCCGGGGGCCTGGCGCTGGTGTTCGTGTTCGTGGGCCTGCTGTCGATGATCGTCGCGTTCCTCCGCGAGACCCGCCTCTCGCCGTGGCTTTTCGGCGTGGGGGCGGGCATCACGCTGCTGTGCATCGTGGTGTTCGCCGCGGGGCAGGTGTACGGGCCCATCCACGCGCGGCGGCTGGTGCGGGAGAACGAGGAGCTGCTGAACTCCGTGCAGGAGGTGGCCATCCGGCTCACGGACACCGTGGCGGGGCTGCAGTCGCTGATGTTCAAGCACTCCGAGCAGGTGGCGCGCGCGCTGGAGGCCGTGGCGCCGCTGCTCTCCCAGCTTCCGGGGCTGGCGGGGCTGGCGTTCCGCAACGCGCAGGACGTGAACGCCGTCATCGTCGCCACGACCGAGGGGAGCAAGGAGATCATCGAGGACGTGAAGACGGCGCTGGTGCGGTGCGATGCCGGCAAGCTGCGCGACTACGTGGCGGAGCTGGACCAGCTTCGCGTGCAGCTCAAGGAGGCGCTGTCGGCGGGCGGCGCCGGGCCGGGGACCGCGCTCGCCACGACGCGCGCCACGATGGCGGCCGTTCCGCAGGCGCTGCAGCAGTACACCGAGGTGATGCTGGCCTACAACGGCAGCGCCCTGTCGTACCTGTCGCGGATCGAGGGGCTCGTGTCCAGCGTCTGCGAGGTCCCGGTGCTGGGGGCACAGCTCCGCCAGCGGGGCGGCGGCAGCGTGCTGGAGATGGTCGCGGGCCTGCGGCGGCGCATCGAAAGCGTGCAGGAGCCCACGCTGGCGCTGCACGCCTTCCTCACCGGCGCCGACCCCTCGGGGCTGGAGCGGTCCACCGCCGCATTCGGCGCGCTCGCCGCGGAGCTGCGCGCCGACGCAGCGTCGCCTCCCGCGGCCATGGAGGCACCGGCGGACTCGCCCGGCGCCTAGCCCGCCCTGGCGGACGATGGACTCGTTCGTTCGCGACAGGGCGGCGGCGGCGCGCGGGGGCGGAGAGCCCCCTCCCCGCTCGTTCCTCGCTTCCCCTCCCCCGCGGAGCGGGAGAGGGGGTAGGTCTGCGAGCGGGGCGGCGTTCTACAGCGGAGGCCCCTCCCCCCGGCCCCCTCCCCCCGCGCCGCACCTGCGCCTGCGCACTACGCCGGCACCTGCGCCCGCGGCGCGCGGAGAGGGGGAGAACTTCCGCGCAGGTCCCCGGCCTGCGCGCACACAGGACCGGGATCGCGACGGACCCGTCGACGAAGGCCGACATCACGTTTTCATAGCGGCGATTTCAATCGCCGGGGGCCCCACGCCGGCGCCTGCATCCTGACACCATCGCCCGGGTGCAGTCCGCGCAGGCGGACTTCGTGTTGTCTCAGCCGCGATTTCTTCAATCGCCGGGCGGCGCCGGCGCCCGCCATCGCGCACTCGCCCCGGCCTGCACGGTCCTCATCGCCCGAACGCGTGCACCGCGCCCAATCTGCACGATCCCCCCGTCGCCCAAAACGAAAGAGCCCGCCGGATGCCGGCGGGCTCTCGCGTTGCGAAGGGGTGAATCGCCCCGGAGGCGATCAGTTCTTCTGCGGCGGGGCCAGCAGCGCCTCCAGCCGCGCCAGCCGCGCCTCCAGGTCCGCGCGGGCCTGCTTCTCCGCGGCCAGCTCCGCCTGCAGCCTGCGGATCTCCTCCGCCTGCCGCTCCGTGCGCGCGTCCAGCGCCTTGACGCCCGCCAGGTTCACCCCGTCCGCGTCCAGGTGCGAGATGGCCTTGTCGTCGCCCCCGAGCTGGAACGCGGCGGCCCAGTCCTCGGAGAAGGCGCCGATGTGGCGCACGCCCGGCTGCTCCTGCTTGTAGTTCCAGTAGTTCACCGGCACGCCCCGCAGGCGGCGCAGGATGTCCTCGCCGTCCACCTGGGCGAAGTTCTCCTTGAGGAACTGGCTGGAGCTGCAGGTGATGGTGCCCGTGCCCGCAGCGATGTTGCACCCCGTGGTCAGCGTGCTGTTGGTGCGGAAGCGGAAGCCGCCCGACGCGCGGACCAGGAACTCGTAGTTGGCCGCCGCCTCCGCGGAGTCCGTGGTGCTGGCGTCCGCGAACACGAACGAGCCGGTGCGCCCGTTGGTGCTGGCGCGGTAGCCGAGCGCGACGGAGTAGTCCGCGTCCGCCGTGGTGCGGTAGCCCAGCGCGATGGCCGCGATGCCCGCCGCGTTGGCGGTGAAGCCCACCGCGTGGCAGTACGACGAGCTGCACTTGTTGTCGTCGCCCGCCGCAAAGCCGTACTGGCCGGTGACCTCCGTGTCCGCGCCGAAGGCGGTGGAGTAGTTGCCGGTCACGGACACGTCCTCGCCCATGGCCATGCTGGCGTAGCCCTTCCCGATGACGCGGTTGCCGCCCGCCCAGGAGAAGAAGCCCACGTTGGTGAAGTCCCAGTACGTGCCCGCGCCGCCGTCGTCGGTGCTGCCGGCGCGCAGGGCCGCGAAGTAGGGCATCCACATGAAGCGGTAGCCCGGGCCGGTGGCGGGCATGATGCCCACGCCCAGCGTGCCCTGCGCCACGATGGCGCCGGCGCTGTCCACGCGCACGCGGTCGCCCAGCGGGTTGCCGGAGCGCAGGCGCAGCAGGATGTCGGACTGGGCCGCCGCCGGGGCGCTGCCCAGCGCGGTGGCGAACAGGGCCAGGACGGCCACCAGGGCGGTGCGGATCGAGACCTTCATCGGAACGTCTCCGAGGTCGGGTGCGGAAAAGGGAAAGCGGGCCGTCAGAACGATTCGATCTGGACGCGGAACCGGGGGTTGGTCAGGCGCCCCGCGCTCACCTCCAGCGGCGCCCGCCCGTTGATGTTGCCCGTCAGCGTGTAGGTGCCCGTCACGCGCATGCGCGGCAGGCGTCCCTGCACCGTCTTGGCGGTGCCGCTCAGGATCAGCCGCCCGCTGGAGTTGACGATGCCCTGCCCCGACGCAATGCCGGCGTACACGTCGCCCGCCGCCGTCAGGTCGAAGGCGTTGATGTCGATCCGGGCGCCGTCCTCCACGTACACGTTCTGCACGGACACGTTGGCGGCGGTCACCGGGTCCAGCGGGGCCGCGAGCGGGATGATGACGGAGTCCTGCGACATAGGCACCGCCGCGGGCGACCAGTTGGCCCCGGTGTGCCAGTCCGTGGTGCCCGCGCCCGCCGTCCAGGTGCGCGTGACGCCCGCCACGAAGATGCTGCGGATGCCGCGCAGCCGGGTGCCGGTGGCCCGCACGCCCGACATGCCGTAGTCGTGGTAGGTCAGCGTGGCCGTCCCCTCGCCCGCGGTGAGCGCCGCCGGCGCGGAGGGCGTGAACGCCGGCCCGGACGCGACGGCCAGGCTGACCACGTCCGTCTGCGCCGTGCGGACGTTGCCGTAGCGGTCCATCGCGTAGATCTCGACGGTGTAGGGCACGTTGGTGGCCGGCCGCGACGGGGTGCCGGTGCGGAAGTACGGGGCGCACCAGTCCAGCGTCTCGCCCGGGTTCAGGATGCCCAGGTAGGCGTACGGCCCCGGCGCCGTGATGGTGGCCATGGAGGCCCCGGAGGTGCCCGCCGTGCGCACCGCGCAGATCTGCCGCTGGCCGGGGTAGTCCGGCACCGCGGGGTCCGCCGCGGGGCTGCCCGCCAGCACCGTCACCGTGGTGGCGCCCAGCGCGGTGGCGCGGGCCATGGCGGCCGCGCGGCCCTCGTCGCTCTGCTCCTCGATGCTCTCGGTCAGCCGCGTCTCGGAGTCGTCGAAGGCCGCGAGCTGCACGGAGAAGGTGAAGACGTCCTTGGTGGCGCCGTTGGTGGTGCTGGGGTCGTGCGGCTGCAGCGGGATGCGGAACGCGAAGGTGACCACCCCGTCGAACTGGTTGGCGGCCGGGTTGGCGGCCAGCGTGCGGCTGTTGGGGTTGTCGCGGTGGCGCGCCACGAAACCGTACGGGAACACGTTGGTCACGCCGGCCGGGACGGGGATGGCCGCGGCCTCCGCCTCCGTGAAGACCTGCAGCACGTCCGGGTACAGGCTGCGCACCCGCAGCGAGTCGCTCAGCCCCAGCGCGCCGGTGGGGATCACGTTGGTGGCGATGGACGGGTCCGCGTTGGTGCCGTCGAAGCGCCGCATCAGCGACACCGCCGTGCCCGCGAAGGTGCCCGCCGTCCCCACCGCCACGAAGGTCAGGTTCTGGCGCGGCGTGTCGTAGGGCGTGCCGTTGCTCTGCGCGTTGCGCACGCGGAAGGTGGCGTACACGTAGCGCGCGCCGTCCACGCCGCGCGTGCCCTCCGTGAAGCTGCCGGAGCCGGCGGATTCCAGCTGGATGCTGCCGTTGCCGCCGCCGCCGCCGTTGGCCGGCGCCGTCATCGCGAAGTTCGGGGTGACGGCGGTGGCGGTGGGCGTCTCGCCGTCGACGCCGGTGATGGTGACCTCCACCACGCCCAGCGGCGTGAAGCGCTCGCGCTCCTTCGGCTCGGGCTCGCCGTCCACCGGGTGGCGGTCGCAGGCGGCCAGCAGGGCGGCGGCCAGGACCAGCGCGGCCGGGATGCGGCACGGGTGGCGGAATAAGGCCGGTGCGGAAGCCATAGGGGCCTGGCGGTTGGGGAAAGCTGCGGGAAAGACCGGACCTTCGCCGCGCCCGGTGTGGGCGCGGCGGGCGTTGCTCCCGTCCGGCGTGGGCCGCGGCCCCCGGGAGGGCGGTGCGGCCGGTTTACCTGGCTGCGCCGGCGCCCGCGGGGAGCGGGACGGGTGCCGGCGTCCCTCCGCTTACACGGGCTCGATGATGATCGTCATCTGCAGCGTGCGCGCGCTCCACGAGCCCAGCTTCTCCACCGCGGGCCGCTGGTACGGCGCGCGCGAGGCGTTCGGGACGGCCGTGGCGGGGCGCTCGGCCGGCTTGTCCTGCGGGGAGAGGCGGGCGTCAGTCATGGGAGTGCGCTTGAGGAGAGCGGTTGGTACTTCCACGTGTGGAGATTTATCCGTCGGGCCACACCCTGTCAAGCCGCTTCGATGTAGCCATCCTGCTGCGCCGACAGGTGTTACGGCGGATGGTAGCAGAGACTGCGGCTTCACGTGTTCAGGAATTTCTTCCACGCGCTCCGGAACACCCATTCCCCGATGCAAGAACCCCACCGTTTCCGGACAAGGACGGTGGGGCTCCGTGACGAGCCGCCGAGCCGTGCGGCCTACTGCTTCGCGATGGCCCAGCCGAGCGAGTCCACGTCCAGCGCGCCGTCAGTGGCGTACAGACCCGTGGCCAGCGCCGCGCCCGGCATGGTGCCGTCCATGATCTGGTCGCCGTCGTCGAGGTTGATGCCGACCGTCTCCGTCGCGGCGGCCGAAGCGTTGGGCTTGAGCAGGTAGTCCACGTACAGGCTGCCCGTCGAGGTGTGCGCCCCGCCGTTGACCGCGCAGCCGAACACCTCGCCGCCGTAGTAGTAGCACCCCTCCGACCCTTCCACCGCCACGGAGATCGGCGCGCGCGCAAAGGCCAGGATGTCGCCGTTGTCGAGCGTGTCCTGCGCGACCCACTGCATGGCGCCCACGCTGAACGCGCCGTACTTCAGCGTGGCGCGGCCCTCCGCCTCGCGGGTCTGGCCGGCGACGTTGATGTAGGTCTTGCAGCTCGCGGCGTCGCAGTTGTAGCGGGCCGTGTACGAGCCCTTGAAGTCCCACGTCCCGTTCCACTGCGACAGCGAGGGGAGCGCGGGATAGTTCTTCTTGCTCCCGCCGGTGGGCGAATCGCACGCCGCGGCCAGGGGAAGCAGAGCAAGGGCAGCGAGCTTGAGGCGGTTTCTCATAATAGGTACTGCCAGGGGTGGTTGGCGCGGAGCGCCGGGAGATTCGGGAGACGATCCGGACGGGATGTGGCCCACGTGGAAATCCGCATCGAAACCGCCGTGATCATGGCGTCAAGTCGAGACGCAACGATCACGGCGTCAACGACTTCCGCGGATCGGGCGGGAACAAATGTACTCAAATCCATGCCCGCCGTCCAGCCCGCTCTCCTCCCCCCCTCCTCACGCGGCGGCCCTCGCGGAGGCAGCGGCCCGGGTACCGGGCGTGCGCGCCGCGCATCGTATCCAGCGAGGCGAGGGGATCCGGACCCCCGGGCTCCACGTTTTTCCAACTTTTCTCCGGCGCAGGCTGCGCGTTTCCGGTGCGGGATGCGGTGGAACACTTGATTCCACGGCCCACTCGCGCGGTGCGACTGGCGGCGGAAACCGCGTCGAAATCCTTGCGCGCTTGTCGCCGGCCGCCGATACTGTGACTTATTCTGGTAGCAGGGCTCCCCCGGCGCCTTCCCATCGGGCCATCATCCTCGCTGACGGGCGCGCCCCTCCGGCGTCCGTCGGCGCAATTCCGCATCGCCGGCCTCCCCCGGTGCGCTTCGCGTGGCGAGCGGCCCGTGCTCCGTGTTCCGGCGTTCCACTCCCCTCCCCCACCGTGACCCGATGCGACTCCATCGAAGCGCCCTCTCCGCCGTGCTGGCCGCGGCCGTGCTCACCGGGTGCGCCACCGCGCAGGGCGGCGGCGGCACGCGGCCGCGGCCGCCCGGCGGCGCCTGCGCGTACGTGCCCATCGACGTGGACCGGTACGGCAAGCAGCCGTTCCAGAACCCGCCGGAGCTGCGGGCCGTCAACGGGCGCCTGGAGACCAACCTGGAGGTGCGGTACACGGACCCCGCGCGTACCTCGCTGGGCGGCTGCCCGCTGACCATCCGCAGCTACAACGGCGCGCTGGTGGGCCCCACCCTGCGCGTGCGCCCCGGCGACGTGCTGGCGCCCCTGCTGCACAACAACCTGCCGCGCGAGACGCCGCAGGAGGTGCAGGCGCAGTACGTCCAGGAGGCGTCGGTGGCGTTCATCGACATGCGGCCGTACTCGTTCAACACCACCAACCTGCACACGCACGGGCTGCACGTGTCGCCGGAGGGCAACAGCGACAACGTGCTGCTGGCCATCCCGCCGCAGACCCGCCAGCCGTACGAGATCCGCCTGCCCGCGGACCACACGCGCGGCAGCTACTGGTACCACGCCCACGCGCACGGCTCCACCGCCATCCAGGTGGGCAGCGCCATGGCCGGCGCGCTGGTGGTGGACGACGACCCCGCCACGATCCCCGCCGCGCTGCGCGCCGCCAACGAGCGCGAGAAGGTGATGGTGATCCAGACCATCCTCTACGACACGGCGGGGCGCAGCGAGGACATCACCGCCTTCTTTCCCGACGGCTCGGGCAGCAAGCAGGCGTGCGCGGAGGGCAAGACCAGCTGCACCTGGCTCAGCTCCCACCGCAGCGTGACCATCAACGGGCAGATCGTCCCCGTCATCCGCATGCGCCCGGGCGAGGTGCAGCGCTGGCGCCTGGTGGACGGCTCCTTCCGCGAGACCATGGGCATCCGCCTGGAGGGGCACGCGCTGCACGAGATCGCCACCGACGGCATCTACACCGGGCGCATCGACACCTGGCGCGACGGGCAGGACGTGGTGCTCTACCCCGGCTACCGCAGCGACGTGCTTGTGCAGGCCGGCAGCCCCGGCACCTACCGGCTGCTGGACGACTCCGCCGGCGGCCGCCGCCGCGTGCCGCTGCGCGGGGTGGAAGAGGACCCCAACCTGATCGGACTGGTCATCGTGGAGGGCCCGCCGCTGGACATGCGGCTGCCCACGCAGGCGGAGATGGCGCCGCTGGCCCCCTTCCGCGGCGTGGACCTGTCCAAGCAGGCGGTGCGCACGC